>JAITOP010000355.1 GCA_031289895.1 Prevotellaceae bacterium | reverse complement strand
AAAATTAAACCATTATTATTAGTTTTGCCGATTAATTAAATTAAAAATTATGGCTTTAATAAAATCTATTTCTGGGTTCAGAGGAACAATTGGCGGAAAAGTTGGCGAAAATTTTACGCCCATAGATGTGGTTATTCTTACGTCTGCGTACGCGCAATGGCTTAAACTGCAATATCCTAACAAAAAACTGAAAGTTGTTGTAGGCAGAGATGCGCGAATTTCGGGCGAAATGGTGGCATCGCTTGTTGTAGGTTCGCTTTTGGGTTCGGGAATTGATGTTGTGAATATCGGACTTGCAACAACACCTTCAACCGAACTTGCTGTGGTTCATTCAAATGCCGATGGCGGAATAATTATCACCGCAAGTCATAATCCCAAACAATGGAATGCGCTGAAATTGCTAAACAATAAAGGCGAATTTCTGAACAGTGCCGAAGGAAAAACCCTGCTCGCAATTGCCGATAAATCAGAATATTTATTCCCCGAAATCGACGAAACAGGAAAAATAACCGAAGAGTACAATTTTGATGAAATTCATATAAAAATGGTTATCGAAAATCGTTTTGTAGATGTGGATGCAATTCGTAATGCTAAATTTAAAATTGTGGTGGATGCCGTAAATTCCGTTGGCGGAATAATAATACCACAACTGCTTAGTAAACTTGGAGTTGATGTTGTCGAACTAAATTGTGAACCTACGGGAAATTTTGCTCACAATCCCGAACCGCTTCCTGAAAATCTTTTGGAAATTTCGCGAAAAGTTGTAGAAGAAAAAGCAAATCTCGGCGTTGTTGTTGACCCTGATGTTGACCGTCTGGCTTTGGTTTGCGAAGATGGAAAAATGTTTGGCGAAGAATATACGCTTGTTTCGGTTGCCGATTATATTTTATCAAAAGAGCGAGGAAATGCGGTGTCAAATCTTTCGTCGTCGCGTGCGCTTATGGATGTTACCGAAAAGCATGGAGGACAATATTTTGCGGCAGCGGTGGGCGAAGTAAATGTAGTTGCAAAAATGAAAGAAACCGGCGCAATTATCGGAGGCGAAGGCAATGGTGGCGTTATTCTTCCCGAATTTCATTACGGCAGAGATGCTTTAATCGGCATTGCTTTGTTTCTTACAAATTTGGCAAACAAAAACGTGAAAGCATCCGAACTGCGGGCAACATATCCCGATTATTTTATGTCGAAAAACAAAATCGAACTGACACCAAACATCAATACAGATAAGATTTTCGAGAAAATAAAACAAAAATATTCAGCGCAACGAATAACCGATATTGACGGAGTAAAAATTGATTTCGATAAGGAAAAAATGTGGGTGCTTTTACGAAAGTCAAACACAGAGCCGATTATACGAATATTTTCGGAAGCAAACAATGCCGCCGCTGCCGCCAAATTAGCAAAAAAAATAATTGAAGATATAAACGAATTTATGTGCTGATTTTATTCAAGTTCTATCGGATTGTAAGGCATGTTTTTTATTTGATTAAAAACAAAGAAGTTAGAAAGTTTTTAAAGTTAGAAAGTTTTTAAGTTCTAAAGATTTTAAAATCAAAAAAATCTGCGTAAATCTGTTTCATCTGCGTAATCTGTGTGCTAATTCAAATCAACAAATCAACAAAAAACAAATCAACAAAAAACAAAAAACTTTTTTTTAACCGATTTTTCTGTAACTTTACGGTTTTAACGGCTGAAAATAACGATTTTTAAACATAATTAATCAAAACAAAATGACAGTAATACGTGTAACAAAGGAATTTAAATTTGAAATGGCTCATGCTCTTACCAATTACGACGGTAAATGTAAATATATTCACGGTCATTCGTATGTGCTTAAAATCACCGTTTCGGGACAACCAAACCGCCAACAAAATAATCCGAAAGTAGGTATGGTTATTGATTTCGGCGACCTTAAAAAAATAGTAAACGATAATATTATCGAGCCATTCGACCATGCGCTTGTGCTTAGCAAAAACGCAAAACTTGCAGCCAATTTGAAACAAGAATATCAAAAAGTGGAAATTGTAGATTATCAGCCTACTTGCGAAAATTTGGTTATACATTTTATCGAAATATTACAACCTTTATTGCCTGAAAACATTGTATTACACCATTTACGGCTTAACGAAACCGCAACATCCTACGCCGAATGGTTTGCTGACGATAATTAAAAAAATGATTTTAAAATGAAAAAACTTTTTCTCATAGATGCTTATGCACTGATATATCGGGCTTATTATGCATTTATAAAACGCCCCGTAATGACGTCTTCGGGCATTGATACGTCTGCAATTTTCGGATTTACAAAGTCGATATTTGAAATTCTTAAAAAAGAACAGCCATCGCATATTGCTGTGGCTTTTGACCCTTATCGGGGAAAAACTTTTCGCCACGAAATGTATTCCGAATACAAGGCAAACCGACTAAAATCGCCGGAAGTTATAAAAGCATCAATTCCTGTAATTAAAGAAATACTTGAAAACATGGGCATTGCGATATTTGAAGTTGATGGTTACGAAGCCGACGACATAATAGGAACATTGGCAAAACGCGCCGAACGCGATAATTTTCAGGTTTATATGGTTACTCCCGACAAAGATTACGCTCAACTTGTCAGCGGTTCGATATTTATGTACAAACCAAAACATTTGGGCAACGATATAGAAATTTGGGGCGCACCCGAAGTTTGTTCGCATTTCGGAATTGAAAAACCCGAACAAGTTATTGATATTCTTGCAATATGGGGCGATGCATCCGACAATGTTCCGGGAGTATCGGGCGTTGGCGAAAAAGGTGCTGCAAAACTTGTGCAAGAATTTGGCGGCGTCGATAATTTACTCGAAAATATTGATAAATTATCGGAAAAACAACGTAAAATTTTTGAAGAAAATCGCGAAAAACTTTTGTTGTCGCAAAAACTCGTTACAATAAACCTAAACGTCCCTGTTGAATATGACGAAAACGCTCTTCTTAAACACGATGCCGATAACGAAAAACTTACCGAAATATTAAGAAAATACGAATTAGCATCGCTGCTGCGCGAAATAAGTAAACCAGAACAAAAAACCGCCGTGCAAATTGATTTATTTGGAAATTCGGTTGCCGAACAAACATCGCAAAACGTTGAAACTGTAAGCATTTTCAAAACCATATCGGAGGTTGCGCACAATTACAAAATTGTGAAAACAAGCAGCGAAATCGACGAACTTGTGCAATTACTTTTGCAACAAAAAGAAATTTGTATCGACACCGAAACCGAAGGATTTGATTACTTTGGCGATAAACTTGTGGGAATTTCGTTTGCCATAAAACCGCACGAAGGATATTATGTTCCGATATGCGAAAATCACGGCGGCGAACGAATTTTTGTGGAAAAATTACGCCCTGTATTCGAAAACAACGAAATAACAAAAATAGGACAAAACATAAAATTCGATTATCTTTTTCTGAAAAATTACGGAATAAATGTGCGCGGTTTCCTTTTCGATACAATGCTTGCCGATTATTTGCTAAATCCCGAATTACGCCACAATATGAATCTTTTAAGCGAAAAATATTTGTCGTATTCGCCGGTAAAAATAGAAACATTGATTGGTGAAAAAGGAAAAAATCAGAAAAAAATTTCGCAAGCGCCGCTCGAATCGGTTGCCGAATATGCGGTTGAAGATGTTGATGTTACAATTCAATTAAAATATATTCTCGAAGAAGAATTGAAAAAAAATAATCTTTACAAATTATATTGCGATATTGAAGCTCCGCTGATTTCCATTCTTGGCGATATGGAATATGCCGGCGTGCGTATTGATAGCGAAAAATTAAAAATATTCGGACAAAAACTTAATATTCAACTAATTGAACTTGATACCGAAATTAAAAATATGACAGGCGAACCGATGTTGAATATCTCGTCGCCGAAACAATTAGGCATTGTACTTTTCGAAAAAATGGGACTCAACGACAAGGCAAAACGCACTAAAACAAAACAATACTCAACCGACGAAGACACTTTAATGGCTATGCGCGGAAAACATCCTGTGATTAATAAAATTCTGGAATACCGCTCGCTCAAAAAATTATTGTCAACCTACGTCGAAGCCTTGCCCGAACTGATAAACAAAGCGACCGGACGAATCCACACATCATTCAATCAGGCAGTAACAGCAACGGGACGATTAAGTTCATCAAATCCGAATTTGCAAAATATCCCTGTTCGAGACGAAGATGGACGCGAAATACGCAAAGCCTTTGTCGCCTCCGAAGAAAATCATGTTCTCGTTTCAGCCGATTATTCTCAAATAGAATTGCGGCTTATGGCTCACGTAAGCGGCGATAAAAATCTTATAGATGCTTTTAATTCGGGCGAAGATGTTCACACCTCAACAGCCGCAAAAATCTATCATATAAGCAATAACGAAGTTACTCGCGAACAACGCACAAAAGCAAAAACAGCAAATTTTGGAATCATTTACGGAATTTCGGGCTTTGGCTTGGCGCAACGGCTAAATATCTCAAACAAAGAGGCAACTGAACTTATAAACGGATATTTTCAACTCTATCCGGACGTAAAAACATACATGAACAAATCCATTGACGAGGCGCGGGAAAAAGGCTTTGCCCAAACAATTTTCGGACGCAAACGCTGGCTGCCCAACATAACATCCGGAAACGCTATCGTGCGCGGACTTTCCGAGCGAAACGCAATAAACGCACCAATTCAAGGCTCAGCCGCAGATATAATAAAAATTGCGATGATTAAGATTGCCAACAAATTAAAAGAAGAAAAATCGTCGGCAAAAATGATTTTGCAAGTACACGACGAACTTATTTTTGATGTAGAAAAACCGGAACTCGATAAAATATTAAATATCATCTCAACCGAAATGCAAAATGCCGCCAACCTGCACGTACCACTAATTGCCGAAGCAAACTATGGCAACAACTGGATAGAGGCGCATTAAGAATTGAGAATGAAGAATTAAGAGTTAATTACAATTTTGTTGAATAGCAAAAAAGTCCTTCTGACTTTAATGTGAATAACCCCAAATGAAACGAAGCGATTGGGGGATGAAAACACAAATACAAAAAAAGTGCGGAGTACAAAAGTTAATAGAACCACAACCGCCCACCCGCACTACGTGTAGAATGAAGAATGAAAAGTTAAGAGTTAAGAAAATTAAGCGTCATAAGAAAAAACTTTTTCGTTATTTGCAATTAAATTATTAATTTTGATTAGCATTATTTGCTGTCAAAACAATATTTTTATTAAAATCTACACAGTTTCTAAATCTACAAAAGGCAAAATATCAAGAAGTAAAATAAAAAAATATACAGAAAAAATGATAAATTTTAAAAATATAACATTAGAAGATAAAGAAATTATTGAGTCGTTTACGCTTAATCATTGGCGGCGTAATTGCGAATTGTCGTTTATAAATTTATTCAGCTGGTCGTTTATGTATCGCACGCAATACGCGGTGGTAAACGATTTTCTGCTGATGCGCTTTTTTTACAACGGTGAACTTGTTTATATGATGCCAATAGGTAACGGAAATTTGCGACAAGCATTGCAAACAATAATTGATGATGCAAAATCGTTAACCAAACCGTTCAGAATACAGGGAGCATGCAAAAATTTGTGCGGCGAATTGGAAGAGGCAATGCCAAATACGTTCAAATATTCGGTAAATCGAAAATATTCGGATTACATTTATCTGCGCGAAAATCTTGTAACATTAAAAGGCAAAAAGTTACAGTCGAAACGAAATTTTATAAATCGTTTTTTGAAAAATAACAGCAACTACGAATACAAAAATTTGACTCCCGACTTGGTTAAAGAGTGTATCGAACTTGAAAAACTTTGGTACAACAAAAACGTAAACAACGACGAGCGCGATGCCTTATCTGCCGAGCGAACGGCGTTGACTTTGGCAATAACAAATATGGATGTGTTGAATTTGCTGGGCGGAGTGTTGTTTGTAAACGGAAAAATAACGGCGTTCACTTACGGCGGCGTAATAAATTACGAAACTTTTGATGTGTGTATCGAAAAAGCCGACACTAACGTCGAAGGCGCGTATGCCGTGATAAACAACGAGTTTGCAAAACATATTCCCGCGCAATACACATACATCAATCGCGAAGAAGACCTTGATATTGAAGGTTTACGAAAAGCAAAATTATCATATCAACCCGAAATGATTTTAGAAAAATATAATGTGGAATTAATTTGATTTTTGTTGATTTGTTGATTGTTGATTTGTTGATTTGTTTAATTGTTGATTTGATTTTTGTTGATTTGATTTTTGTTGATTTGTTGATTTGAAAAACTCTTTATGAACTTTACAAACTTTATAACTTTAAAAACTTTAAAAACTTTATGAACTTTACAAACTTTATAACTTTATGAACTTAATAAACTCAAAAAAACTGTACAAACTTTGTTTTGATGACAGCGACGAATTTTTAGATTTTTATTTTCAAAAAAGATATTCTGAAAAAAATAATATAACGATATTGCAAAATAATGTTACTGTTGCTGCGTTGCAGGCAATTCCATATACGATAAATGTTTTCGATAAAATTATTGATATTTCATATTTATCGGCAATTTGCACGCATCCCGATTTTCGCAAACAGGGCTTGATGAAAAAACTTTTAGCAAAAACATACCGGCAATTATTTGCCGACGGCGTTTATGCAACTTTTCTTATTCCTGCTGAGTTGTGGCTGTTTGATGTTTACAAAAAAAACGATTATGAAACAATATTTTTCCGCTCGAAAACACAAATAAATACTTCCGAATTTAATATTAAAAACGATTGTAAAATATACGAATTTGCAGAAGCAAACAAAAATGATGCGTTCACATATTTCAACAAAAAAATGAGCGGGCGCGACTGCTGCGTGCAACATTCTTTTGATGATTTTGAAATTGTTTGCCAAGATATTTACAACAGCAACGGAATAATTTTAATTGCCGAATGTGAAAATAAAATTGCGGGAATATCATTTGCAACCCGCATAAACAATGACATTTCCGTTATCGAACATTTTGCCGACACCACCGAAATAACAAATACATTGCTGAAAACGATAGCACAAAAAACAAAAAACGATAATTTGTTGGTTTTTGATTTACCGCAAAAACATAATATCGAGCCGTTTGGAATGATGCGAATAATAAATGTCGAAAAAATGCTGACACTTTACGCCGCCGCGCACCCCAAACAAACAGCAACAATTTTTGTAAAAGATAATATAATTCCCGAAAACACAGGTTTTTACACAATAGCAAATGCCCAATGCAAAAAAACGCAATTATCCGCTGCCGAAAACACCTTTAATATCCGACAACTTGCGCTGTTTATTTTTTGGAATCAATTGCCATATATGAGTTTGATGATTAGCGAATGATTGGTATTCTGTATTCAGTATTCCGTATTCTGTATTCTGTATTCCGTATTCTGTATTTAGTCGTTGGTATTTGAAAGATTTTTTTTGCTTATTCGTAAGAGAGGAAAAGTTATGTGTTTAACAAAAAATCTGCGTAAATCTGTTTCATCTGCGTAATCTGCGTGCCATTCAAATAAGCAATTAAACAAAAAACAAATCAACAATTAAACAAAAAAAATCAATTGATGTTGATGTCGATTTTGCCGCTGTACATTACTTGTCGTGATGCGGCTTGCTCGGCTTCTTTTTTGGATGCGCCGTAGCCTTCGCCGAGAATTATATCGCCGTCGAACAATATTGCGCGAAAGCGGTTGGAAGAGGGAAATGTGGTTTCTTCGCAACATTCAAAAACCAATTTTGATTTGTTTTTTTGTCCCCATTCAAGTATTTTGCTTTTGTAGTCAACTTCTTCTTCAGTAAGTTTGTTAATATCAACAAATTTAAG
>JAITOP010000309.1 GCA_031289895.1 Prevotellaceae bacterium | reverse complement strand
AAATGATTAGTAGTTTATTTTGTTGAGATTAATACCCAGTGGTTACCAAAACCCTTATTTTCAAAAGTTTCCCTTAGTAGCCGAATAATTATATATCCTTTCCCTTATTCGCTTATTTTCAAATATTGAATTTTCATAATCAAAAAATAAGAGAAATAATATCGCGTAAACTCAATGCTAAAAGGGCGTTGAAAGCAAAAAAATTACTTCGACATTTCCAACATTCGTAAAATTGATTTTTTTGCTTTTTCAATTAATTCCTTTTTAATTATAATTTCGGGTTCTTCATTTTTCAGAGTATAATAAATTTTTTCAATGGTAATCATTTTCATGTATTTACAATCGTTACAACCACAGGTTGAATCAATTGGCGGTGCTGGAATAAATATTTTTCGGGGACTGGAAATTTGCATTTGGTGCAAAATTCCCGACTCTGTTGCAACAATAAATTGGTTACACTCGTCATTTTTTGAAAATTCCAACAAAGCCGCAGTAGAACCTATTTTATCGGCTAAAATCAACACCGTTTTTTTACATTCGGGATGCGCCAACACTTTTGCTGCGGGATATTTTTTCTTTAATTCAATTATTTTTTCAACCGAAAATTCTTCGTGAACATGACACGCACCGTCCCACACAACCATATCATCGCGTTTTGTGATTGATTTTATGTAAGCACCGAGATTTCGGTCGGGCAAAAAAACAATTTTTTCGTCTTTCGGCAAACTTTCAATAATTTTCACCGCATTGCTTGATGTGCAACAAATATCGGTAAGTGCTTTCACTTCAACGCTTGTATTTACATAAGAAACAACGGTGTGATTTGGATAATTTTCAAGAAATTTCTTCAAATCTTCGGCTTTACACGAGTCGGCAAGCGAGCATCCGGCTTTGGGTTCGGGCAAAAGCACTTTTTTGTCGGGCGAAAGAATTTTAGCCGTTTCAGCCATAAAATTCACTCCGCAAAACAAAATAATATCAGCCGAAGTATCAGCCGCAATTTGCGAAAGTTGCAAGCTATCGCCAACAAAATCAGCAATATTCTGAATATCGGCAGTTTGATAAAAATGCGCTAAAATAACGCAATTCTTTTCTTTTTTCAGTTTATTTATTACCTTTACAAAATTCATTTTACACAAATTTAATTTTCAAAAAAACTTATCCACACAAAAATTAACCCCTATATATATTTTTTATTTTTTAAAAATTTTAAAAATCTTTATTGTTGTTTGAAATGGACTGTTGATTTTGTTGAAAAATTTTACGAATATACAACTTTTTTTATTATCAAAAAGTAGTAAACAAAAATTGAGTTATTAAATGTCTTATTTTTATATCTTTATGTAATAAAATAAACAAGTGTTGATATCCGTGAAGTTTATAAAAAAATGAATTTTAAAACGATTTTTATGTTTGAAAGATTATTAAAAAACAGATGTAAAAAAGAAGTAAAAAATTATGTTTTAATAAAAATTTTTTTATACAACAAAGATATTTCTAAATGCAAAAAAACTTTTCAAAAGAAACTTTTTTAAATGAACAATTTTTTAATGGATGTTTCAACATTTTATTAACACAAAAAATATTACTTTTGTCGAAATAATAAAAACAAAAAAAAGATGAAAATAGGATTTGCTGCCGACCATGCAGGCTACGAATTAAAAACGTTTTTGATAGCAATGGTAAAAAACAGAGGCATTGAAATTGTTGATTTCGGAACAAATTCAACCGCAAGCGTTGATTATCCCGACTATGCTCATCCGTTGGCAATTGCAGTAGAAAGCGGCGCAGTTGATTGTGGTATAGCAATTTGCGGCACAGGCAACGGAATTTCAATAACACTTAACAAACATCAAAAAATAAGGTCGGCACTTTGCTGGAACACAGAAATTGCTGCCCTCGCCCGCCAACATAATGATGCAAATATATGTTCGCTACCGGCGCGATTTATTTCAGAAAACGAAGCCGCAAAAATTGTAGAAACCTTTATCTCAACCGCTTTTGAGGGCGGACGACACCAACGGCGGGTTGATAAAATTAAAAATTAAAAATTAAAAATTAATCATTAACCATTAATCATTATATTTAACCATTATATTTTAATGAACGAAATTGAAGAAAAATTAAAAGAAGGTTTGATTTTTGCTATAAACAAACCTTATAAATGGACATCATCCGATGTTGTGCGCAAAGTTAAAAGCATATTGCGTTATCGCTACAATCTCAAAAAAATAAAAACAGGACATGCCGGAACTCTCGACCCGCTTGCCACAGGCGTACTTGTGATTTGCGTTGGCAGAGCGACCAAAAAAGCCGAAGAAATTCAAGCCGGCGAAAAAGAATATATCGCCGACATTCGTTTTGGAGCAACAACGCCTTGCTGCGACCTCGAAAAACCTGTCGATGCTGTGTTTCCATACGAGCATATAACCCGCGATGCGCTTGAAATTGTCTTGAAAAAATTTACAGGAACAATACAACAAATTCCACCGCTTTTTTCGGCAAAAATGATAAACGGCACGCGAGCCTACGAGTTTGCCCGCAAAGGCGAAAATGTAGAAATCAAAGCAGCAACAGTCAGTATTGCCGAAATAGAAATACTGAAATTCGATTTGCCCGATGTGGTTTTGAAAATAGTGTGCAGCAAAGGCACTTATATACGTTCGGTCGCCCGCGATTTGGGTTTTGAAATGCAAAGCGGCGCACATCTCACCAATTTATGCAGAACACGAAGTGGAAATTTTTTGATAGATAACTGTCTTGATATGAACGATTTAGAAAATTATTTCAAAAATTTTGAAACAAAATAAACATTTGTTCGTATAAAGGACATTGAATTATAAATAAAAGTTTTGATTTTATATTAGTTAAAACAACAATTAATTATTAAAATATAAAGAAAATGAAATTAAACCAGTTTAATTTTAAACTCCCGAACGAACTTATTGCTAAATATCCATCGCCGGAGCGTGATGAATGTAGAATGATGGTTATTGACAGGAAAAAAGGAAAAATAGAACACAAAATATTTAAAGACCTTATTAAGTATTTTGATAACGGCGACGTAATGGTTTTTAACAACACAAAAGTTTTTCCAGCCCGTTTGTACGGAAGTAAAGAAAAAACAGGAGCAGAGATAGAAGTTTTTCTTTTGCGGGAACTTAATCCCGACAACAAACTTTGGGATGTTTTGGTTGACCCTGCGCGTAAAATACGTATAGGCAACAAATTATATTTTGGTGAAAATGACGCTCTTGTCGCCGAAGTTATTGACAATACTACTTCGCGCGGACGCACATTACGTTTTTTGTGCGATATGCCTCACGACGAATTTAAGAAGACACTTTTTAACCTTGGCGAAACGCCGCTTCCGCATTGGATTCGTCCAAAAGTAGAAAAAATAGATAACGAGCGTTATCAAACCGTTTACGCAAAAGAAGAAGGCGCAGTTGCAGCACCGAGCGCAGGTTTACATTTTAGCCAAATATTAATGAAACGTTTGGAAATAAAGGGAATACAATTTGCCGAAGTTACTTTGCACGTAGGATTGGGAAATTTCAGAGTTATCGAAGTTGAGGATTTATCGAAACATAAAGTAGATTCCGAAAAAATTCGCATAAGCGAAGAAACAGCAAAAATTATAAATGATGCAAAAGATAAAGGAAAAAGAATTTGCGCTGTAGGAACAACCGTTTTGCGCACTCTCGAAACGCCTGTTACCACAACAAGCAGAGTGCAGCCTTACGATGGCTGGACAAACAAATTTATTTTTCCTCCGTATGAAATTACCATTCCCAACCGAATGATAACAAACTTTCACCTACCGCTATCAAAAATGTATATGATGGTATGCGCTTTTTCGGGATACGATTTTTTACGAGAGGCATATAATGTAGCAATAAAAGAAAAATATGGGTTCGGCACTTATGGTGATGCGATGCTCATATTGTAAAGTTTTCATAATAAATGTTTTTAGTTTGTAAATGTTCCGCGTCGGGT
>JAITOP010000239.1 GCA_031289895.1 Prevotellaceae bacterium | reverse complement strand
AAATAAACTATTTTTCCACTTGGCTTGTAATGTGGAATTACTTTTTTACACGTTAGTTTGTACAAATGTGATTTGCTCAAACCTGTAAGCGTTGCAACCTCGTCAAATGTAAGCACATTTTTTGCACTTAGCATTGTCAGTTGTTCAATGCGATTTAGTTGTTGTTCTATTCGTTCCATAATTTATTATTTTTATAATTATGAAACGAAGGTATCGCTACTATAAAAGCAAAGAAATATCTGATTATCTGATTTTTTTACATGTGTCGGCTGGGTGTCAGATAGTCAGATATATTGATTATTAATTGTTTGTGAATTTTATTTTTCTTTGGTTTTTCTTATTATTTCTACTAACTCATTATGGTATTCGCTTTGTGTTTTAAGATGACCATTTTTATAACTGTAATTATTTGCTTTAAATTTTTTTCCATTTAATATATGAAAAAAAACATTAATCAAATTTCTATTTATTAATTCCTTTTCTGGTATATCAAGCAAAGCGAGTAAATTTAATAACGCTAATTTATTTGGATTTATTTTTTTTGTTACACTAATGGTTTTTATCCATTGTAATGGTTCAAACGGCTTTTTGTCATTTGGTATAGGAGTGTTACCAAACACATAGCAAAAGTGGTCAAAATCGGTTGTATCTGCCAAAAAATCGCCTTTTATTAATTCATTATATAATGTTTCTTGTTGCGCAGGGTTTAATGATAATGTAAATGTTTGTTGATGCGCAGCGGGCGGTGATGTATTATCATTATTGTTTTTTTTGCTTTCAGAAAAAACCATTTGCTTTTTTTGGTTTTCTATTTCTGATAATTCTTGTTCTGCTTGTTTTATCGCACTTTCTATCAATTCTAATTTTCTGTAAGTAAATTGTTTTATATCAACAAAAAAAGCATTTAAATTACGGGTATTTGAATATGTATTATCGTTTTTGAAAAGGTTGTATTTATAATCATCATTCATTTTGTATCCCTCATTTCTTACAAATTTTGCAGCGTCCTCAAATGCTTTTATCTTTTCTTGTATAGGGTTGCCTTGCTCATCTGTGGTTTTGCCCTCACTTATAGATACATAACAATGGCTTAATATCATGCCAAATTCAGATATTCGTTGTTCATATTGCCATTTAATATTTTCCTTTGCTTGTTTAATATCATTAAAAAGGTATAAAAAGAAAATATTAAACTCAATAAATTCATCTCGTTTTGCTTTTTGTGCCTCACTTTTAAAAAAAGAAGTCCACAAAGTAGTATCACCATTATTAGGGATATTACTTTGTCCTTCCCAAAGTATTTTTAAATAATCGACCATAATTTTTTCCATTTATAAACTTTAATTATATTACTGTGTATGTGTATTTTTACATTGTTTTTTGATATAAAATTGCTTTTTAAATTTTCATCAATTATTTTATATATTTTGCCGATAAAACTTTCCATAACTAATTAAAATTTAGGTATTAAATTAACCGCAGCCCGCTTTTTTTCATCAATTATCTTTGCATATATTTGGGTTGTTGTAACTTTTTTGTGTCCCAAAAGTTTGGAAACTGTGTATATATCTGCACCTAAGGTAAGCAATAGCGTAGCGTGTGTGTGCCGGGCAACGTGAAAGGTTAAATGTTTATTTATTCCTGCTGTCTTTGACCATTTATTTAACGCATTATTGATTGTTGGCAAAGTAGGTAAGTCAAAAATGGTATTTGATATGCCTTTTTGTGGCAAATATTGCAAAGCCTCAACGCTCAAAGGTATATAATTTTGTGCCTGTGTTTTTTGTTGTTTCAGATAGATTGATGTTTGTTTTTTGTCGGTGTGTATATTTTCCCATTTCAACCCTTTTATATCCGATATTCTCAACCCACAATAGCAACTGAATATAAAGGCATTTTTTACATTTTCATTGCCGCATTTGGCATTTATTAATTGTTGTAACTCCTCAATATTCAAAAATAATGTTTCTGTTTCTGTTTGTTGAGGCTTGTCGGTTGCTCTTAAATGGTCGATAGGATTTTTTTTTAAGTAATCTTCCTTTGTTGCTAATTTCATAACAGTAGCAAATAAAATATAATACAAGCCCTGTGTATTATTGCTGATTGTTTTATTTGAGTTTTTGTAACACCTGTTTTTTGCCGTTTTAAGATACTTAATAAATCCGCTTACAAAATCATTATCTATTTGTTTAAACATAATAATTTTGCCTGCTGCATACTCTGTTAAATGCGAACTTAGATTGATGTAATTTCTTTTTGTTGTGCCGCGCTTTGTTGTCATAATTTTATCAATGAAATCAATTAAATTTGCTTTGCCGCGCTTGCCTCCGCTTATATTAAAACCGTGCGCCTCATTTTGCAATTCAACAATCTTTTGTGCCTGTATTGCCTTTGCAAGCCTCAACGTTTCTGCGTTTTTTTCTTTGTCCTGCGGCGTCCGTTCAGGTATCAAATAAAGTTTCAAAAATTCATATTGTCGTTTGCCGTCTGTATAACAATCTAAATGAATGGATTTATTACCGTTTGCAAGTTCTCTAAACCTTAGTCTTATCGGTTCTTTTGCTTTGAGTGTTTTTGTGTGTTTTTTCATGCTACTTTTTTTGTTACTCAATACAAAGATAATAATTTTTTTTAAACGAGTAACAAACGAGTAACAAAAATATGCAAAAAAAAAGACAAACAAAAGAAATCAAAATTGTTTCTTGCTTGTCGCTCTGTTTTTCTAAATACTTTATTTATATACTTTTAATTGTTGTTTTTTGGATTATTTTTGACTTTTGTTTTTGTTGGAAAAACACGCTTTGTATTTTTTAACATAATCAATTAAATAAGTTGTTATTTTTTCTTCGGTGTTATTTAAAAATTTTATTTTTATGGGCAAATAAAACATTTTTGCTTTTTGTTCTTCACTAAAATTATTGTGTAGCATCAACCTCATGGCATCTTTTTCGGTTGTTATAAAAAGTTCGTTTTCGTCGATATTTTTACAAATGTTTTTAATATCTTTTTGCGAAAAATTGTGATGGTCTGAAAATTGTAACATTCGCGGTTTTGCAAAGTTGGCTGATATATATTCTTCAAATAATTTAGGATTTGCAATGCCTGCAAGGGCAACGATTTTGTCGGTTTTGGCAGGTTTGTTTGCGTCAAAAACCGATATTAATTCTCCGTATTCCAATGTGGTAAAAAACAGTTGCTGATACGGCATCAAATTCAAGTCATGGCTCACAATTCTCATATCAATAGGACTTGTGGTTTGCGGGCATTTTGTAACAAATACAATGTCGGCGCGGCATTTTTGATTTTGCTCGTCTCGTAAAGTTCCCCACGGCAGCATTTTATCTTTATTTATCGGTCGCCAGTAATTGCAAAGTAAAACCGACAGCGATGGCTTTAACCGCCTGTGCTGAAACGCATCGTCTAAAACAATTACATCAATGTCCGGATATTTTTCTTTTATATATTTAACGCCTCGCACTCTGTCGGCATCAACGGCAACAATTACATCGGGAAATTTGCGTTTTATTTGCAAGGGTTCATCGCCAACTTCGATTGCCGTACTTGTTGTTTCTACATATCTGAAATTCTTTGTTTTACGTTTATATCCGCGCGAAAGCAAAGCCACTTTAAAATCTTTTTGAAGATTGTTGAGCAAAAATTCGGAATGAGGCGTTTTTCCTGTTCCGCCAACAGTAATGTTGCCGACAACAATGGTTACAACATCGTTTATTTCTTTATGAACGAATATGTTAGTGTCATAAAGTTTGTTTCGTATGACGACTGCTGCGCCATAAAACAACGATGCTATTATTTTCAAAAAATTCAACATTACACAAAAATTATGCAATAAAGGTAATTTTTTTTTGCGATATAACAAAAATACTGTAAAATAAATTAAAATTTTTTAGTCATAAGTTGTGGTAGTCATAAGTTGTAAGTCGTAAGTCATAAGTCATAAGTCGGGTGAAAGAAGTTATCGAAGTTAATGGATTTTCAAATCAACAAATCAACAAATCAACAAATAAGCAAATCAACAAATCAACAAAATACTTACGACTTATGACTTACAACTTACGACTAAATTAAAACAAATCAACAATTTTTTTCTATCTTTGCAATAATAATGTTAAAACGTTTTGTTTATGGAAATAAGAGGAAAATTCGACCATTACAATTTTAATGTGTCAAATCTGGAATGTAGCATTGCATTTTATGAGAATGCGCTTGGTTTTGCCGAGTGCGAACGACAAATATCCGCCGATAATTCTTTTATAATTGTTTTTTTGAAAGATAAATATAATTCCGGTTTTATGCTGGAATTAACATGGTTGCGCGACCGCACAGAGCCTTACAATTTAGGCGATTGCGAGTTTCATCTCTGCGTGCGCGTTGATG
>JAITOP010000233.1 GCA_031289895.1 Prevotellaceae bacterium | reverse complement strand
ATCTGAAAGAGGCGCAAACGGCGCAAAAAGCAAAAGATTATAAAACTGCAATCGAAAAAACGAAAAAAACGATTGAATATAATCCTGAAAGCGAAAGTGCGTATCTGATAATGGGAGTTGGTTATTACAATCTCAAACAATTTAAAAATGCTATTGACGCTTTGGAAAAAGGCATTTCGTTGAAAGAATCAGACCAAGCATATTATTATTTAGGTGCATCGTATCAAGGCAACAATAATAACGCGAAAGCGTGTCAAAATTATAAAAAAGTAAGCGACCCGAAATTGAGCGTAAACGCACAAGCTCAAATGAAAGTTGTTTGCAAATAGTTAGTGTTTTAATGAATTGATAATGTGAAGACCTCATAAGAAAATTATGAGGTTTTTTTAATAAAACAATGCGAAAATTAGAACTTCTTGCTCCTGCAAAAAATTATGAACTCGGAAAAACAGCAATCGACCATGGTGCTGATGCTGTGTATATTGGCGCAGATAGTTTTAGCGCAAGAGAATCTGCTGCAAATTCCATTACCGATATAGAAAAATTGGTGTCGTATGCACATCGTTATTACGCAAAAATTTATATCACCGAAAACACAATTTTTTATGAACACGAGCTTGAACAAGCGCGGCAACTTGCAATAAACGCATATAATATCGGTTGCGATGCGCTGATAATTCAGGATATGTCGCTGCTTGAAATGGATTTGCCGCCTATTCCGCTTTTCGCATCAACACAAGCAAATAACAGAGGTGCAGAGCATATAAAATTTTTAGAAAATGTAGGTTTTCAGCGTGTGATTTTGGCTCGCGAATTGTCGTTGTCGCAAATTGCCGAAATTGCAAAAAACACAAATATCGAATTGGAATTTTTTGTACATGGCTCACTGTGCGTAAGTTACAGCGGACAATGTTATCTAAGTCAATCGCTTGCCGAACGTAGCGCAAATCGCGGATGTTGCGCCCAGCCTTGCCGTTCGACTTACGATTTGATTGATAAAAAAGGAAAAATAATATCGAAAAACAAACATTTGTTGTCGCTGCAAGACCTTAATTTATCGGCACATTTAGAAGATTTGGCTGAGGCAGGAATTTCATCTTTTAAAATCGAAGGACGACTTAAAGATGCAAGTTATGTGAAAAATGTTGTTGCATATTATCGCAAACGTTTAGACAATTTTATTGATAAAAAATCTGATTATAAAAAAGCGTCTTCGGGCGCAACAACATTGATGTTTGAGCCTAATGTGGACTTATCGTTTTCGCGAGGATTTACAAATTATTTTATTGATGGAAAACGCAAAAAAATGCTGTCGAAAGATACTGCAAAATCCATAGGCGAAGAAATAGGAACGGTAAAATCGGTGAATAAAAATTATTTTGTGATTGATACTGAAAAATCGCTGCAAAATGGCGATGGTATTTGCTTTTTCGATAATCAAAAAAAACTTTTGGGAACGCGAATAAACAAAGTTGATGACGAAAAAATTTTTCCTTTATCAATTGAAAATATAAAACAAGGGACAAAAATATTCAGAAGTTACAATCGATTATTTGAAAAACTGATGGAACAAAAAACAGCATCCCGAACAATCGCTGCAACACTAACGTTTACAAGCGATGCAGAAAAAATAATTGTGCAGGCTACGGATGAAGATAACAATTTTGTAACATTTCAAACAGCGCAAATCGGCGATATTGCTCAAAATGCAGAATTATCTGTGAAAAATATAATACAAAATTTCTCGAAAAAAGCCGATAGTATTTTTTCATTCAAAGTAAATATTTGTATGTCTCAGGCGCGATTTTATCAGACATCTGTGATAAACGAATGGCGGCGAAAAATTGCAGAAATGTTGATGACCGAACGAGAAAAAAATTACCAACAAAAAATATCGAAAATAAATAAAAACAACGTTCAGTTTTACAAAAAAAATCTTGATTATACCGCAAATATTGCAAACTCGCTATCGGCTAAATTCTACAACCGGCATGGCGTACAAGAGATGCAAAATGCTTTTGAAGTTGAAAAATCCGACAAAAATAAAATATTGATGTTTAATAAATATTGTATTCGCCACGAGTTGGATTTGTGCAGGCACGGACAAAATGAAGATTTATTTTTGCTCAACAACAAACAAAAATTGCGCGTTACTTTTGATTGCAGCATTTGCGAAATGAAGATTATGAAATGCGAATGAAAAAAGAACTCACAAAATTCCGCAAAACTATTGTGTATAAAAAATATATATTGTAATTTTGCATTTGTAATAAAAAAAATAAAAATAATTGTTTTATGATATAAAAAAAGCATATAAAGACATATAGGATAGCGTTTTGCTATATTCTTGCTCTGAAATGTGAGAAATTTCAAAAGAATAACAAGAATAAGTAAACTCTTGCAGAAATGCGGGCTTACTTATCAAGTTATTCGGGTAATCTCACAACCTCAGAGCGGATATTTAAGTCCGCTTTTTTTATTGTCTAAAATACAAAAATAAGACGACAGGAAAACTGCCACAATATATGAAACAGAATTGTAACTGTTCCAAAAAAAACGCAAAGTAAAACTGCAAAAATACTCAAAAATAGTGCAAAAAAGAGCAGAAACTTTCTAAAAAAACGGGCGGATTACTTCCCACGAAAAGCCACAAGAGTAGAGGGAATTAATAAATAATTAATCTGTGTCTGCTTAAAGGAGCGGACGTTAAACTAAAACTTAAAATGAACAAATATTTAATAATTCTATTTGCAATGCTGTTTTTTGGTTTTAATGCAAATGGACAAAAAGCAAAAAAGATTACAGTAACTCCTACTGAAGCCAAAATCTATATTGATGGCAATTATGTAGGAGATGGTGCTTTTTCTATCAAATTTGGGCGGAAAGATGATTTTTTTGCCGTAAAACTGGAGCATCCGGGATATGTTACCAAAGAAGTAAAAATATTTAGAAATGATACTCGAAACGTTATTGCTTTCGATTTAAAAGAAGACGATGCTCTTGAAGGGTCTATTACATCTAATCTCTCTAACCAATATTTTACAATACAAGTAAGAGATGGAGTTGATGAAAATCAAGCGTGGAAACTCCTCACCCAAGTTCTACTTAACTATTTTGATGAAATAAAAACTTCAGACAAATCTTCAGGATTTATTAATACAGCATGGTCAGGACAATCTTTTCCTATGGCGGAAGTCAAGGTAAGAACACGTATTCAAATTAAAGAAATCACAAATGAAGGGTTAGCTTATCAAATTCGAATATCATCCGAAATAGCACCACTTAATTCCGGCGAGCAAAGTTATAAACCGTGGCCTCGTGTTTTGAAAAAATACGAACCTCTTATCAGTGAAATGCAACAAAGAATCGGTAAAAATTAATGATTATGAGAACAAAAATATTATTGCTTTTTGTTTTAGCTTTGCCTATCAACATATTAGCACAAAACCCAACGATTGTAGAAACATTTGATGATAAGGTTTCTCTTGATTGGCAGGAATATGCCGATAAAAAAGCCAGCGCATTGATTCAAAACGGATTTTTGGAATTACAATGCAAAGAAAAAGGTAAAGCCGCAACCGTACAAGTGGAGTTGCCAATTTCTGTAGAACACGATTTTAAGTTATATAGTAAAATTATGGTGCATAAAATAAATGACGAAAATCGTTTTGGAATTATAATTGATATGGACGAAAATTTTAATAAATGTTTGTTTCTTCTCAAAGAATCTCTTTTCAGTTGCCATATATATAATGATGGAAAAATGGTATCAGGAGATGAAAGACCTATTAAATTAAAAGGAGGTAAAAATCAAGTTGTTGATATTATTCTTGAAAGACGTGGCAACAAATATATTTTCTACATGAACAATATGAAAATATATGAATTTAGAAGAAATTTAACGTCGCCGGTTTTTGGTTTCTATACAGAAAATGAAAGCTCTATCAGCATTGATGAATTTAAGATGGAGCAGGAATACAG
The DNA here is from genome assembly GCA_031289895.1 of Prevotellaceae bacterium. Classification (GTDB taxonomy): domain Bacteria; phylum Bacteroidota; class Bacteroidia; order Bacteroidales; family UBA932; genus JAIRKV01. The sequence goes on along the minus strand of JAITOP010000233.1, from coordinate 10,021 downwards.
CGGTACAGATAATTGAAAATATATCAGAATTGAACAAAAAAGTTCGTTCTTTTTTTACCATTATTTTTGCGAGAGCCTTTAGTAGCATCAAGTTTTACTTTCACTCTTCACCCTTATTAAAACATTTAAAATAAAGGAATAAGGGTGATTTGTGAGTGATTTTCTTTGCTATGTATTTGTTTTTCATCCCCCAATCGCTGCGCTTCATTGGGGGTTATTCGCATTCAGTCCTTCGGACTTTTTTGTATTTATTTTTCATCCCCCAATCGCTGCGCTTCATTGGGGGTTATTCACATTTAGTCCTTCGGACTTTTTTGTATTTATTTTTCATCCCCAAATCGCTGCGCTTCATTGGGGGTTATTCATATTTAGTCCTTCGGACTTTTTGTTATTCGCCACAAATCGTAATTCGTAATTCGTAATTGTTTTTTACTTCTTGGCTCTTATATTATCGTTACCGCATCGCTTATAACCCAGCCTTGTTCGCCGTTGGGCAGTTGTATTTTTGTCCATTCGTTGAAGGTTTCGCGAACTATAACTTTTGTTCCTTCGTGCAGCAAAAACATATCTTTTCCGCTGTCGTCGGGCGAGGTTTTTGCTGTTAGCACCGGCACAAAAACAACGGCACTGTCGTATTTACGTATATTGCTTTCTATCAGTTTACACGAAATGGAAAACAGTAGTACAAAACAAGCTATCCAAAATGATATTCGGCGAATAAATAAACTTGGCGCAAACAGAAACAGTAATGCCAAAATCAAAACTATAACAAACGACAGCAAGCCCATCACTCCCCACGTGTTTACTGCAAACAACGATTTAATTTTGCCGAAAAATGTGATTATAAAAAATTCGGGAACTTCGTCGAATTTATCGGCTATTTGCGTACGCGCCAATGTCAGATTGTGGTTTATGTCTTCGTCAGAAGGATTGAGGCGATACGCCCGTTCGTAATTTAATATTGCCGAGCCTAATGCGTTTTGCTTAAAATATGCGTTGCCGATATTGTAATATAAATACGATGATTCCAAACCTTCGTCAAGAATATCTTCGTAAATATCTACGGCATCTTCATATTTTCCTTCGTTATACAATTTATTTGCCATAACAAACATTGAATCTACATTCGTTAAATTTTGCGGTGGCTGTTCTGTTTGTGCATTTTCAGATGTGGTTATTGAGTCTGCATTTTGTGCTAAAATGTTATTTGCAAACAGAATTATCGAAAGTAAAATGATATATTTTTTCATATTAATATTTTTTTCGTTAAAACAAATTTTATTTGGTTTTTTGTTCCAGTTTACTCACAACTTCTATTGTATTATCGTAAAGCGAATGCATTTGCGAAGAACTTGCTCCGGGTGCATAACGCGCATATTCACACTCATCTACAATGTTTATAAGTTGTTCTATATACTTTTGTTCTACGCATTTTTCGGCAAGCAATTCGCTCACATTATTTCGCGATAGTTCGGCAACAGGTATCAGATATTTATCGCCAAGATAGCCCCATATTGCTTTCAGCAGTTCATCGTAAAAGTTTGCAGCATTATTAAGTTTCATCGATTTTTCTGCAACTTTCAATCGTTTTTTTGCTATTCCTTTTGCTTTGCGATTGCGCATTAGAACTATATTTTGCGCCTCTTTATTCTTTTTTCGCAGGAATAAATATATCAGCAAAAACATAATTCCCGATATGATATACCAAGTATAAAAATGTTTTAATCCAAGAAAACGCGAACCTTTGGCGTGCCACGTTTCGGGTTTGTTTTTTATAAATCGTATATCTGATGCCAAAATTTGCACGTCTCGTTGATTTGTCGGATTTACAAATGTAACTTGCTGCTGCGAATTTAAATCTTTTTCAACATCAATCACCATTGGATTGCTTGTAATGGTGCGATAATATTCGTCTGCCGGATTGAAATATGAAAACACAACAGGCTCTATTGTAAATGTTCCGGCTGAGCGCGGTATTAAATAATATTCAAAATTTACCGAGTTGGCTGTTAATGTTTTTTTGGAATCGTAAGTGTCAAAATCGGGTGGCAATTTTAATTGGGGCGCGCCTATCAAACTGAAATTTCCGTTTCCGCTTATTTTTACATTCAGCGACACTGCATCGTTGGCTGTTACATTATTTTTCGACAATGAGGCTGTCATTGTATAACTTCCTACTGCTCCCGTAAACGATGCCGGCGCTCCCGATGGCATATCTTTTACGTTTATTGTAAGGCTCGGCGATTTTGTTTGTTTTTGCGATTCTTCAGTATCTTCCATAAAGATAGTCAAGCGCACTCTTTTGTGTATTATCCACATTATATCGGCAGGCTCAATTTGCAAAGCTCCACTTTTTTGCGGACTAAGTGTCCATGCTTTTAAAACCTGTGTTTCATATATTTTGCCATTAATATTTTCGCGCACAGTTTTTTGGTCAATATTTTCAATTGGTGTTGCCCAAAATCCATCAAATGAAGGAACTTTAAAAGTTCGCGCACCTGCAACGCTCATTTGCGGAGAGGTTATGCTATAATATGCTTTAAGCGTAACAGTAAGTTTATCACCTCTGTACAAACTTGTTCTGCTTGGAATAATACGAATGAAAATATCTACGCCGTTATTCGCTGAATTTTGCTGCGCTGCCTGCCCTTTTATTACTTCAATTGTAATAGGTTTTGTTTTGAGAGTATTGCCGCTTGCATCAACCATTGTTGCTTCGCCTATGGTGAATTTTCCTTCTTGTTTAGCATACAAAGTAAAATTATACCATACTGTAATTTTACCGTTAATGTTGGAAGAAGTTTGTGATGTTCCTCTCTGCTCTAATTCTGACGGAAAATTCGGAACAGATGTTATTTGTCCTTGTCCATTGACTACAAGCGTGTAATTAAAAACCTCTCCAACAGCAACAATATTAGGAGCTTCTGCGCTGAATACCTGCGCTGTTCCAACATTAGGCAAAATAAAAAACATTGCCGGCAGTAAAACTAATCTACTATATATTTTAATTATCTTTTTCATATATGATGATTTTTACCAATTTTTTTCGGGTGTTACTTTTTTTGCAGCTTCTGCTTTTTCTCTATCTACTTTTTCTTTTGTTTTTTCTTCCTGTGCGCGCACGGCATCCAACATTCTGTCGATATCCTGTTTGCTCATAGCGTGTTGCTGCTGTTGCTTTCCGTTGTCGTTATTATCTTTCTGCTCTTGGTTTTGCTTATCGTCATTATTATCCTGATTTTGATTATCTTTATCCTGATTGTCTTTATCCTGATTTTGTTGATTATTATTTCCGCCGCCGCCGCCGCCGCCACCGCCGCCGTTTTTAGACAAAAGTTTTTGTGCGTAAGCCAGATTCGATTTGGTTTCCATATCAGACGGATTTAGTTTCAACGCTTTTTTGTAGGCATCGATGCTTTCTTTGAGTTTTTCTTGATTTGCGGCAACGTGTTGTCCTTGCTGTTCTTTATCTTTTATAGCCTGTTTCAGCATTGCGTTTCCCAAATTGTGATATGTCTGCACAGGTTGTGTAGAATCAATTTTGGGTTTAGCAAGTTCTTTATATAGTTTTGCTGCGTCTTCGTAACTTTCTTGTCGGTAAATCGAATTTGCCAGATTATATTTACCTTTTGCCGATTCGGGATTTTTTTGCAGCCCGCGCCGATATGCAGTTTCGGCATCCGCATATTTTTGTTGTTTATATAATTTGTTGCCTTGCCGCATATCACTGCGCTCGGCTTTTTGTGAATATGCGTCAAAAATTATAAATACAAATAATAATATTGCTAATATTTTTTTCATTCTTTTTGATTTTTCAATTTCAATTTTTTACTTCTAAATATATCAATACTGTTGAGCCATTTATTTTTACGCTCCAGCACCAACATTTCTGCAATTATTAATATTAACGAAAGCAGCAGAAAATATACAAACCATTCGCGATATTCGTCGTATTTAATTTTGGTAATTTCTTTCTTTTCCATTTCGTGAATGTTGTCTATTATTTTCGACAAACCTAAATCGGCGTTTGTTGCGGCAAAATAAATTCCTTTTGTTTCCTGTGCTATTGTTTTTAATATTGTTTCATTTAATCGGGTAGTAACCACATCGCCGTTTTTATCTTTCAAAAAATTTCCATCGGGCAGTTTTATCTGCGTGCCTTTTGTTGAACCTATTCCTACCGTGTGTATTATGATTCCGTTATTTGCTGCATCGCGGGCTATTTCTGTGCTTCCTTCTTCGTGGTCTTCGCCGTCTGAAATTATTATTATTGCGCGGCTTTTTTCGCTTTTATCGGTAAACGATTGTTTTGCCAAAGTTATTGCTTTTGAAATATTTGTGCCTTGTACCGGAACAATTCCCGGACTTATTGATTTCAAAAATATTTTTGCCGAAACATAATCGCTTGTAATTGGCAACTGAACAAAAGCATCGCCTGCAAAAACAATAAGCCCTATGCGGTCGTTTTTCAGCCGGTCAACCAAATGCGATATTGCTAGTTTTGCTCTTTCGAGCCTTGTGGGTTTAAAATCCTGCGCCAGCATGCTGTTTGATACATCAAGTAAAATCATAACTTCGCAGCCTTTGCCTGTTTCTTCTTTTTTTACTTTTGCTCCTGTTTGCGGGCGCGACAATGCTATTATTATGCAAAATATGGCTGCGCAAAACAGAATTATTTTAAACCATCCTCTGCGCCGCGAAACATCGGGCATTAGCTGCGATATTAATTTTATATCGCCTATTTTTGCAAGCAACCGCCGTTTGCGCATTGCACATATTGCGTAAATGATTATCAATAATGGTATTATCAACAACAAAAGTAAGTATTCTGACTGTGCAAATCTAAACATATTATGGTAAAATCTTCAAAATAAATAAACGTAATAATATTCCTAATAATAAAAGTCCAAGACCGATTATTGCAAACGGTACATATTCTTCGCTGTAAACATTAAATGAATCGATGGATGTTTTTGTTTTTTCCATCTCATTAATTTCCTGATATATTTCCTGCAATTTTGTGTTGCTTGTTGCACGAAAATATTTTCCATCTGTTCTCTTCGATATTTCTATCAGCAGGTCCTCGTCAATTTCGACAGGTACATTTTCAAATTTTATACCGAATGGAGATGCTACGGGATATGGCGCCATTCCGTTTTGTCCAATGCCAATCGTATAAACTCTGATTTTGTATTGTTCAGCCATTTCTGATGCCATCATTGGCGCAATTTCGCCTGCATTATTAACACCGTCAGTAAGCAAAATTATTATACGACTTTTGGCATTGCTGTCTTTCAGTCGCGCTACTGCTGTTGCCAATCCGTTGCCTATTGCGGTCATATCTTCAATCATTCCCGTATGAACTTCGCTAAGCAAATTTATTAATGTTGCTTTATCTGTTGTGAGCGGGCATTGTGTAAAACTTTCGCCTGCAAAAATCACTAAACCCATACGGTCTGATACTCTTTCGGATATAAATTGTGTTGCAATGGCTTTTGCAGCCTCAATTCTGTCGGGTTTAAAATCGCGTGCAAGCATACTTCCCGAAACATCAAGAGATAAAACAATGTCGATGCCTTCGGTGTCAATTGTTTCAGATTTTGTTGACGAGCGAGGACGCGCCGCTGCCAAAATTATTGCCGCCATCGCAATACACATCAACGCAAAAGGAAGGTGCTGCAAATAGTAACGCAAGCCTTTTTTTGCGCCCGAAAATCCTGATATTGTAGATATTTGCAATGATGTTTTGGTGCGCGAAGTTTTAAGTACGTACCACGCAATTACAGGTATAATCAACAAAAGCAGATATAATATTTTAGGATATTCAAAACTATTCATTTGTATTTTCCTCCTTATTTTTTTCGGCGACAATCTGCAATTCGGCGGTTTGTTCCGTTTCCGTTTCTTGTTGTGGTTGTGTGTTTGTTACAAATTCATAAGCCGTATTAAACGATGTTTCGTTTTCGTCGGGCGTTGACTGATATTTTGCAAATTTCACCAAGTCGGATGTATAAAACATTTCGCGCAATTTATCGAACGAATATAATTTGTCGATTTTATTTTTCTTAATCTCATTAAGTATTTCGTCGGATGTTTTTTCCATTGCGGCTATAGCAAAACTGTCTTCGATATATTTTCTTATTATATCAGTAATTCGTGTATAATACAATTTTACTTTTCCTTGTTGCCACAATTTTTCTGTTTTCAGCAAACTCAATTCTTTGAATGCCAAAACGTGCGGCGGAATTTTCGGTTTTGCTTTTCCGAAAAGCGGTTGTTTGTTTTTCCACCTTCGATACAAAATTATTCCTAAAATTATGATAGCAATCGCCGCTACGATAATAAAAACCCACAGCAAAACTTCGTCTAACATAATCGGATACCGCACCTGTTCTTTTATGTCGAACATTGTGTATGTGAGCGTATCAACAGGAATTGTATTTACATGAAATTGTACAACATTTGAAACTAACGTATCGGGATTTTCAATATCGTCGGGTTTTTCTACTATAATCGGAAACATTATAAAATAATGTCCGCTGTCGAACGAAGTTATTATGTATTTTTTTACATATTCCGAAATTGTATTTTCTATGCGAATGGTATCAATTTGCAGTTCGCGCACAAGTTCAACTCCGGGAACGATAGTATCTTTAAGCTCGGGGAAACTCGCAATAAGTCGCGGATTAAATTTATATTTTACGCTTAAAGTAATATGGTCGCCAATAAGTATTGTGTCTTTGTCTATCGAAAGTTCAAAGCCTTTCACTTCTTGCGCAAAAGTATTTGCATAAGTAAGCAAACAACATAAAAATACAATATATTTTATTCGTTTTATCATCTCTTTTTGAATAATTTTATTAACGGTTTCACGTAATCTTCGTCTGTGCTAATGCTAACGTTGTCAACTCTGCATTTTGAAAGTGTGTATTTCAGATTTTCGTTCATTTTTTCCATCCATTCGGTATAATTATTACGTACCGATTTGAGTGATGTATCAACAAATGTAATTTTTCCTGTTTCGGCATCTTTAAAACGTATGATTCCTACGTTGGGCATTTTTTCTTCGCGTTTGTCGTAAATTCTTATTGCTGCTATATCGTGTTTGTTGCCGGCAATTTTCAGCGCATCTTCAAAATTCGGCTGTACGCTTTCGGTGTTAACATCAAGCATATCAGAAAGTATAAATGCGGTACACGATTTTTTTATTGCGTTTGTAAGAAATCGTAAGGCTTCCGAAATATTTGTTTTGTTATTTTCGGGTTTAAATTCGATAAGTTCGCGTATTATGCGTAAAGTATGTGCGCGTCCTTTTTTTGGCGGTATAAATTTTTCTATTTTATCGCTAAAAAATATTACGCCTACTTTGTCATTATTTAATCCTGCCGAAAACGAAAGTACTGCTGCTATTTCGGTAACCAAATCTTTTTTAAGTTTGTTTGTTGTTCCAAACATTCTCGAACCGCTTACATCCACAAGCAACATCACGGTAAGTTCACGTTCTTCTTCATAAATTTTCACAAACGGAGTATTAAAACGCGCGGTAACATTCCAGTCTATCGTTCTAATATCGTCGCCGTACTGATATTCGCGAACTTCGCTAAACGTCATACCTCGTCCTTTAAACGCACTGTGGTATTCGCCCGCAAAAATCTGATGCGATAATCCTCGTGTTTTAATTTCAATTCTTCTGACTGTTTTCAGTAGTTCTGTTGCTTCCATCAAACAAATTTAATTTTTATATTTCCAAAACAAATATAATTTTAAGGTACTTCAACCACATTTAATATTTGTGTAATAATATCTTCGGATGTGATATTTTCAGCCTCAGCCTCGTAAGTCAATCCTATACGATGACGCAAAACATCGTAGCATACTGCGCGCACATCTTCGGGTATTACATATCCTCTGCGTTTAATGAATGCGTAGGCTTTTGCCGCCATCGACATACAAATACTTGCACGCGGCGAACCTCCGAATGAAATCATATTTGTAAGACTTCCTATTCCGTAATCGTTAGGCGTACGTGTTGCAAATACTATATCTACAATGTATCGCTCTATTTTTTCGTCCATATAAACATCGCGAACAACGCTGCGTGCGCGGGTAATATCTTCGGGCTTTAACACCTGTAACGATTTAGGAAATTCACCGCTTATGTTCTGACGAATTATCAGTTTTTCCTCTTCTTTTTTCGGATATGATATCACAACTTTAAGCATAAACCGGTCAACCTGAGCTTCGGGAAGCGGGTATGTTCCTTCTTGCTCAATCGGATTTTGTGTTGCCAATACCAAAAACGGTTCGGGAAGTTTAAATGTTTCATCGCCAATTGTAATCTGGCGTTCCTGCATTGCTTCAAGCAACGCGCTTTGTACTTTTGCCGGCGAACGGTTTATTTCATCGGCAAGAATAAAGTTTGCAAAAACAGGACCTTTGCGCACTTGAAATGTTTCGTTCTTCTGACTGTAAATCTGCGTTCCTATAAGGTCGGCAGGCAACAAGTCGGGAGTAAACTGAATACGATTAAATTTGGCGTCAACAATACTTGCAAGTGTATTTATTGCAAGTGTTTTAGCAAGCCCCGGCACACCTTCCAAAAGAATGTGTCCGTTAGACAGTAAGCCTATAAGAAGGCTTTCTATCAAATGTTTTTGTCCTACAATCACCTTGTTCATCTCGATATTTACAATATCTACAAAGGCGCTTTCGTGTTGAATTTTTTCGTTTAATTCTTTAATATTGATTTCGCTCATATTATATAAAAATTTTAGCGTTTCTTATTCTGGTGCGCAAAGGTGATATTTTTTTACAAAATACAGTTTTAATAAATGTTAATATAGCAAAAATAGTGTAATGATTAACTAACAAACGCTAAATAATTATGATATAAACGTTATAATTATGTTTTTTTTATCATTTTCCAAAGATATTTTCGATAAATAATTTCGCATTTCCATACTTTATTTATTTATCGCTATACCATACATTTTTTCTAAATCAACAAAAATATTCACCAAATACGAAACGAAAAAAATTGCTTTCGTCAAATCAAAATTTTTTACTAACTTTGCAAACTTAAACATAAAATTATAAAAGAAAATGGCAAAATTACGTAATCTTAAAAAGGATATTGATTATTTAGTAAGCGAAGTTTTAAGCGATAGTTATACTTTGGCTTATTTGTATCCCGATAAAAAAGAAGGAGCAATGGAAATTATCAACAATGCGGTTGAGTTTAGAAATCAATTGTTTGAAAGAGTAAATCAACCGGATGGTAAAGATAATAAAAAACTTGTAAAGGCTCATTACAAGAATCTTACCAAAGATTTACTTGTAAGCATTGATGGGTTCTTTAAAAGAATCAGCGAACTGACAAAAAAATAATTTTTTTGAAATAATATTTGCGATTCATAAAAATTTATTACCTTTGCAGCCCAAAATCAGAGCAACCTCTTATTTTAGTTCGATAACGTTGCCTGAATAAACAAAAAAAATTTAAAGAAATGGACTTAATAAAAGTTGCCGAACAGGCATTTGCAAACGAACAAACAAAGGAATTTCCCGCATTCAAAGCAGGTGATACTATTACTGTTACTTATAAAATTAAAGAAGGTAACAAAGAAAGACTTCAGAATTTTCGCGGAGTTGTAATACAAGTGAAAAAAGGAAGCGCCAAAACATTTACCATTCGTAAAATTTCGGACGGCGTAGGCGTAGAACGTATTTTCCCGATAATTTCTCCCTTTATTGAAAATATTGAAGTAAACAAATACGCAAAAGTACGCAGAGCAAGAATTTACTATTTGCGCAAACTTACAGGAAAGAAAGCAAGATTAAAAGAAAAACGTTTTGTTTCGGCAAGTTCGGCTGAAAAATAAAACGGATTTATCAGGCTCCGTGGCTCAACTGAATAGAGCATCTGACTACGGATCAGAAGGTTACAGGTTTGAATCCTGTCGGAGTCACAAAAATGAAAAGAGGCTGCCCTTATTTTGGACAGCCTCTCATATTTTTAAAA
>JAITOP010000226.1 GCA_031289895.1 Prevotellaceae bacterium | reverse complement strand
TAACATCAACGGTGTTACAGGTGGATTTATCCAGCGGTAAGCCAATGTCAGCAATATCGAAAATAAAAATAATACAAGAATTATTTTTCCCGTTATTATTAAAATTCTTTTTAATATGTTTAAGTTCATAAAGTTTTTAAAGTTATAAAGTTCTTAAAGTTATAAAGTTCATAAAGTTTATAAAGTTATAAAGTTCTTAAAGTTATAAAGTTCTTAAAGTTATCAAATTTATCAGGATTTTTAAGATTTTCAAGATTTTAAGATTTTCAAATCAACAAAAAAATCGTAATTCGTAATTTTCGTAATTCGTAATTGATTTTTATCTGCGTGCTTTTTCAAATCAACAAAAAACAAAAAACAAATCAACAAATCAACAAAAAACAAATCAACAAAAAAATCGGAATTGATTATTTTTTCATCTGTTCGGCAAAATATTTATAAAACAGCGGAACGGTTTCAATGCCTTTGAGAAAATTATATAAAGGGAAATTTTCGTTAGGCGAATGAATTGCATCGCTGCCAAGTCCAAATCCCATCATAATTGATTTTATTCCGAGAATATCTTCAAATGTTGAAATAATCGGAATACTTCCGCCGCTACGCACGGGAATTGGTTTTTTGCCGTAAACATCCTGCAATGCCTGGCTTGCCGCTTTGTACGCAGGCGAGTCGGTTGGCGACACATAGCCCTGTCCGCCGTGAAGATTTGTAACTTTCACTTTCACACATTTAGGCGCAATGCTTTCGAAATGTTTTTGAAAAAGTTGAGCTATTTTCAAATGATTTTGATTTGGCACTAATCGCATCGAAATTTTTGCGTGGGCTGTTGATGGAATAACGGTTTTTGCGCCTTCGCCTGTGTATCCGCCCCAAATTCCGCAAACGTCCAAAGTCGGGCGAATACCTGTGCGCTCTGTGGTTGTGTATCCTTCCTCGCCGCAAATATCGGCAATGTCAAGAGATTTTTTGTATTCTTTCAAATTGAAAGGCGCTTTGTTCAGTTCTTTTCGTTCGATTTCGGAAAGTTTAATCACATCTTTATAAAATTCTTTAATTTTTATGCGCCCTTTCGAGTCGGTGAGCGAGGCTATCATTTTCGACAAAACATTTATAGGATTTGCAACCGCGCCGCCGTACAAGCCCGAATGTAAATCGCGGTTAGCACTTTTTACTTCAACTTCGAGATATGCCAACCCGCGCAACCCGCATGTAATAGACGGAATATCTTTGTCAATCATCGATGTGTCGGACAAAAGAATTATGTCGGCTTGCAGCAGTTTTTTGTTTTTTTCGCACCATTTTGTGAGGCTTTGCGAGCCTATTTCTTCTTCGCCTTCAATCATAAATTTCACGTTGCACGGAAGCGTGTTTGTTTTCACCATCAGTTCAAACGCTTTGGCGTGAATAAACGACTGACCTTTATCGTCATCAGCGCCGCGAGCGTATATTTTTCCGTCGCGAATTTCGGGTTCAAATGGTTGCGATTTCCATTCGTCAATCGGGTCAACGGGCATCACGTCGTAATGTCCGTAAACCAGCACTGTCGGCAAATTTTTGTCTATAATTTTTTCGCCGTAAACCACAGGATTTCCGTCGGTAGCCATAACTTCGGCTTTGTCGGCACCTGCTGCGATAAGATTTTTTTGCCAGCATTTTGCGCATCTAATCATATCGTTTTTGTGTTCCGTTAACGAGCTGATAGATGGAATACGAATCAACTCAAACAATTCGTCGATGAATCGTTTTTCATTTTTTTTGATGTATGCTTGAATATCTTTCATTGTATATGTTTTAATCATTCATTAATAATAAATTTTTATGTAAAGATATATAATATTTTTAAAAATCAATTACGAATTACGAGGCATGCAGATAAAATCAATTACGAATTACGAAATTACGAATTACGAGCAAGCAGATTTTCACAGATAAAAAACTTTGTGATTAAAAGTATAAAGTTTTTAAAGTTCATAAAGTTATAAAGATTTTATAATCAAAAAAATCTGCGTAAATCTGTTTTATCTGCGTCATCTGCGTGCTATTCAAATCAACAAATCAACAAATCAACAACAAAATCGTAATTCGTAATTTTCGTAATTAGTAATTGATTTTTATCTGCGTAAATCTGCAACATCTGCGTTATCTGCGTGCTTATCCCAAATCAACAAAAAAACAAATCAACAAAAAACAAAAAAACATCTCTACAACTTCCGGCTAAACCCTAATGCTGTGGCGGCATAAATACCAAAATAACTACATAAAAAATACCATCTTATTAAAATTTTTATTATCATTGCGGCATAAATTTCAAGTGTCGTAAAAATGAGACAGAATTTAACATTAGAGATAAATAAGCAGTTGTGTCTGAAAGTAAAAAAACTGCAAAATCGGAATTTTTTTTAATAATATAATTCATTTATGCCACCCCACCCGTAGGGATTATCGCTCGGTAGAAATAACAATACCACTCCAACAAGTCAGTCCGTTAGGATTGCCACCAACAAAATCAGAGATCGCAAACCTACGGCTTGCAATACGACTATGGTTATTTTTCTACCAAGCGATGCAAACCTAACGGTGGGGCGGCATAAATAATTTATATTAGACATTATACTGATTAATTTTATACCTCGTTTGTTTTCAGCGATATTCTGAAGTTATGCAAGCCACAGGCGATAAGCATAACTGTATCTTCGAAACCAAATTTATAACATCGAAAGCGGTCTTTGACAATTCGACATTTCTTGAC
>JAITOP010000078.1 GCA_031289895.1 Prevotellaceae bacterium | reverse complement strand
CAATTGCCGAAATACAATCGGGAATGATTAATTGGCGGGAAGTTTTTAAAGATGCACAATGGTTTCATTGGACAGGAATTACACCCGCTATTTCGCAAGGCGCAGCAGATGTTTGTTTTGAGGCTATAAAAACGGCAAACGAAATGGGCATAACGGTTTCATGCGATTTGAATTATCGTAAAAATCTTTGGAAATACGGCAAAAAAGCATCCGAAATCATGCCCGCGTTGGTTGATTGCTGCGATATTATTTTAGGCAACGAAGAAGATGCCGAAAAAGTATTCGGAATAAAACCCGAAGGATTTGATGTATCGCAAACAAATGGAGATGTAGATGTTAGCGAATTTGAATCGGTGTGCCGACAATTAATGAATAAATTTTCGCGTGCAAAAAAAATTATTATAACTCTTCGCGGCTCAATAAATGCAAATCACAACACGTGGGGCGGCTGTTTGTACGATGGAAATAAATTTTATCAATCACAGCGATATGATATTACGCATATTGTTGACCGTGTTGGCGGTGGCGATTCTTTCATGGGCGGTTTAATTTACGGATTGCTTACATACACCGATAACAATCAGTCGGCTCTTGATTTTGCGGTTGCATCTTCGGCGTTGAAACACACAATTTACGGAGATTTCAATTTAGTTACAACAGCCGAAGTTGAACAACTTATGAAAGGTGATGGAAGTGGGAGAGTTGTGAGATAATTTTAAGATTTTAAAAATTTGAAAATTAACAGTTTAATAATTAAAAAATATGATGTTAGTTAAAAATTTTGAGGAACTTGATATATGAAAAAAGGCAAATAACAAGAATAAATATAAAATTAAGAATTAAGAATTAAGAATTAAAAATTAACAATAACGAACAAATGAATTAATGATGAAAATAAACATTTATAAAAGATGACAAAAAAAACCCGTTAGGGATTATTGCTCGGTAGAAATGATAATACAACGCCACCAACAAAAGCAAAGGTTGCAAACCTACGGCTTGCGATACAAAAGGTGTTTAATTTTTCTACCAACCGAAGCAAACCTAACGGCTTGCACTTTTGAAAAAAACTATCTTTTATTTTTATTTATTTTTTGTTACTAAATAATGAAATTTTTAAATGAATTAAAGAATAAATGAATTAAATTTTAAAATACTTAAATCAAATATTATGTCAAAATTTAATAAGATACAAGTTTTAGAGGCGATGTCTTCGAGCGGAATAGTTCCTGTTTTTTACCATTCCGATATTGATGTTGCAAAAAATGTGGTAAAAGCCTGTTATGAAGGCGGAATAAGAGTTTTTGAATTTACCAACAGAGGCGAATTTGCACATGAAATATTTAGCGAATTAAGCAAATTTACAGCAAAAGAATGTCCCGAATTAATTCTCGGTATAGGCTCTGTGATTGATGCTCCAACGGCAGCAATTTATATTCAGTTGGGCGCAAATTTTATTGTAAGTCCTTTATTTAATCCTGATATTGTGAAAGTTGCAAACAGGCGTTTAATACCTTACATACCCGGTTGCGGCTCGGTATCTGAAATAGGATTTGCGCAGGAAATGGGATGCGATTTGTGCAAAATATTTCCGGGCGATGTGTTAGGCGCAAATTTTGTAAAAGCACTGAAAGCCCCTATGCCATGGACAATGTTAATGGTAACAGGCGGCGTAAAACCCGAAGAAACCAATCTTAAAACATGGTTTGATGCAGGAGTTACCTGCGTTGGAATAGGCTCAAATCTGTTTCCAAAAGAAGTGATAACGGCAAATGAATGGGAAAAAATCACAACATCATGTAAAGATGTATTGGAAATTACTAAAAAACTGAAAATCAATTAATAATTAATAATTAAAAATTAATGAATAATATGAACAAATTTAATAGTATAAACGAAAAAATAGGAAAATACCGTTGGACGATATGCGGATTGCTTTTCTTTGCAACTACAATTAATTATCTCGACAGGCAAGTGCTTAGTATTCTGCAACCTATGCTTTCCGAAAAATACGGTTGGACAAACAGCAACTATGCCGATATTGCCGCTGCCTTTCAGTTTTGTTATGCTATTGCGGTTCTTTTTGCAGGCAGATTTATCGACTGGATTGGCACTCGAAAAGGCTATGCGTGGGCTATTTCCATTTGGTCGTTTGCTGCAATAATACATGCTTTTGCCATTGGTATTGGCGATGCTGTTTCGCCTGTGTTGTCGGTTGTAGGAATTGTACTTCCTGTTTCGGTTGTAGGTTTTATGGTTGGTAGAATAGTGCTTGCTGTTGGCGAGGCGGGCAATTTTCCTGCTGCCGTTAAAACAATAGCAGAATGGTTTCCACGCAAGGAACGTTCGCTGGCAACAGGCATATTTAATTCGGGCGCAAATATAGGAGCAATAGTTGCACCGTTAACAGTTCCTTGGATTGCTTCAGAATTTGGATGGCAGACTGCTTTTGTAATCGTTGGCTGTATTGGCTTTTTGTGGATTCTGTTTTGGATGTTGTTTTACAATTCTCCAAAAAAAATGTTGACAAAAGGAAGAATCAATCAAGCCGAATACGACTATATTTGCAGTGAAAATATAATATCTGAAAAACCTGAAACAGAGGAGGATGAAAAAGAAAAAACTTCGTGGGTTAAACTGCTTTCATACCGACAAACATGGTCGTTTTTCTTTGGAAAATTTATGACCGACGGCGTATGGTGGTTTTTTCTGTTTTGGCTTCCTGCATATCTTAAAAATCAATATAATCTTGAAGGACCTCAAATCACATTACCCTTAACCGTACTTTACAGTATGACTATGGTAGGAAGTATTTGCGGAGGATGGTTTCCTGCATATTTCATCTCAAAAGGATTTGAACCATACAAGGCACGCATGAAAGCTATGTTAGTCATTGCTGCTATTCCGCTGCTTGTATTGCTGGCTCAACCAATGGGTTACATTTCGATGTGGATACCGATAATACTTATTGGCATTGGATGTTCTGCTCATCAGGCTTGGTCGGCAAATATTTACACAACAGTATCGGATATGTTTCCGACAAAGGCAGTTGCATCTATTGTTGGAATTGGCACGATGGCAGGCGGTTTGAGCGGCGTGATAGTATCGAAAGCCGCCGGTGCATTGTTCGACCATTATGAAGGCATTGGACACATCGAAACAGGCTATACCATTGTATTTTCGTTCTGCGCCATTGCATATTTAGTGGCTTGGTGCATAATGAAATCACTTGTACCTAAATTTAAACCTATTACATTATAAATTAAATTATTAATATTAAAAAATATCATTTATGTATTTACTTGGTTACGATATTGGAAGTTCTTCGATAAAAGCAAGTTTGGTAAGCGTCCAAACAGGCGAGGCAGCAGCAAGCGCCTTTTTTCCTAAAAAGGAAATGGATATAAAATCAATAAAAATAGGATGGGCTGAGCAAGACCCCGAAATCTGGTGGCAAAATTTACGGATAGTTACCAAAACGGTAATTGAACAGGCGCAAGTTTCTCCAGAAGAAATAAAAGCCATAGGAATTTCCTATCAGATGCACGGACTGGTTGTTGTTGACGACCGGCAAAAAGCCATTCGCGATGCCGTTATTTGGTGCGATAGCCGAGCCGTTCCTTATGGCGAAAAAGCATTTAACGATGTAGGAAATGAAAAATGTTTAGCGCATTTATTAAATTCACCCGGAAATTTTACCCTGTCGAAACTTGCATGGATAAAAGAACACGAACCCGAAAATTATTCGCAAATACGATATTATATGCTTCCGGGCGATTATATTGCTATGCGTCTTACAGGCGATATTCGCACAACAACGTCAGGATTATCCGAAGGCATAGCATGGGATTTTGCAACAAATACGCCTGCAAAATTTCTTTACGATTATTTTGGATTCAACACAAATCTTATTCCTGAAATCGTACCCACTTTTGGAATACAAGGACGTGTAACCGAATATGTTGCAAAAGAACTTGGATTGGAAACAGGAACGCCCGTAACATATCGCGCCGGCGACCAGCCCAACAATGCACTTTCGCTCAACGTATTTAATCCGGGCGAAGTGGCGGCAACAGCAGGAACATCAGGTGTAGTTTATGGTGTTAATGGCGATGCTAAATACGATAAATTATCGCGAGTAAATTCATTTGCTCACGTAAATCATTCGGCTGAAAAAACACGTGTAGGCGTATTATTGTGTATCAACGGCACGGCAATTTTAAACGCATGGATAAAAAACAACGTTGCGCCCGAAGGTATAGGATATGCCGAAATGAACGAGTTGGCAGCCGAAATTCCTGTCGGTAGCGATGGCATCAGTATAATTCCGTTTGGCAATGGCGCAGAACGTGTATTATGTAATCAAGAACCCAATTGTTCGGTACATGGTATCAATTTTATTCGTCACGGCAAGGCGCATCTTATACGGGCAGCGCACGAAGGTATTGCATTTTCATTTAAATACGGTATGGATATTATGAATCAAATTGGTATAGAAACAAAAACAATTCGGGCAGGATATGCCAATTTATTTTTGAGTCCCGTATTTCGTCAAACACTGTCGAATATTACAGGAGCAACTATCGAACTGTACAATACCGACGGTTCTATTGGCGCAGCACGCGGAGCAGGAATAGGCGCAGGCATTTACAAAGACGAAACCGAAGCCTTTGTTACTTTGAAAAAAGTAATAGTGGTAACACCTCAGATAAATCAGGAAAAAGAAAGTGCAGACGCATACAAACGATGGTTATCATTATTAAAATAGAAATTAATTAAAAATAAATTTATTAACAATTGCCTTTATTTAGAGGGCTAAAACAAAAAAGAATATGAGTACAAAAAGTTACTTCCCCGCAGTGGGACAAATCAAATTTGAAGGAAAGGACAGCAAAAATCCTTTGGCATTTCGTTATTACAACCCCGAAAAAGTGGTGTACGGACGAAAAATGAAAGAATGGTTTAAATTTTCTATGGCATGGTGGCATACACTTTGTGCCGAAGGTGGCGACCAGTTCGGACCCGGAACAAAAACATTTCCATGGGCGCAAGGCGAATCGACATTGGAAATTGCAAAACAACGCTTGGATGCAGGATTTGAATTTATGCAAAAAGTTGGTATCGAATACTATTGTTTTCACGATACCGATTTAATTGACGAAGGAAAATCTATTGAAGAATACGAAGCCAATATTAAGGAAATCGTAGCTTATGCCAAACAAAAACAAACAGAAACAGGTATAAAATTATTGTGGGGAACTGCAAATGTGTTTGGAAACAAACGTTACATGAACGGAGCAGCCACAAATCCTGATTTTGATGTAGTAGCGCGCGCCGCAATACAAATAAAAAATGCTATTGATGCCACAATTGAACTTGGCGGATTAGCCTATGTATTTTGGGGTGGGAGAGAAGGCTATTCATCTCTGCTGAATACTCAAATGAGACGCGAAAAAGAACATCTTGCAACTTTCTTGGGAAAAGCCCGCGACTATGCCCGCGCAAAAGGTTTTACAGGAGTTTTTCTTATCGAACCTAAACCTATGGAACCAACAAAACATCAATACGATGCTGACACCGAAACCGTTATAGGATTTTTGCGTGAATATGGTTTGGATGAAGATTTTAAAGTGAATATCGAAGTAAACCACGCAACTCTTGCCGGACATACTTTTGAACACGAACTGCAATGCGCTGCCGATGCCGATATGTTAGGCTCTATTGATGCTAATCGCGGCGACTATCAAAATGGCTGGGATACCGACCAGTTTCCTATTGATGTTTACGAACTTACTCAGGCGATGCTTGTTATTTTACAACATGGCGGATTGCAGGGCGGAACAAATTTTGACGCTAAAACCCGCCGTAATTCTACCGATTTGGAAGATATTTTCATCGCTCACATTGCAGGTATGGATATTTTTGCACGCGCACTTGAAAATGCAGCTGATATTCTTGAAAAATCGCCATACAAAAAAATGCTTAACGACAGATATTCTTCGTTTGATGCAAACAAAGGAAAAGAATTTGAAGAAGGAAAATTATCGCTCGAAGATTTGGTGAACTACGCCAAAGCAAAAGGCGAACCGGCTCAAACAAGCGGTAAGCAGGAATTGTACGAAGCCATAGTAAATATGTATATTTAATGATGAAAAATAAATATTTATAAAAGATAGTAAGTGATGAAAAATAAACAAATTATAACAGATTACAAAAAAAATCCCGTTAGAGATTGTATGTTGGTAAAAATGTACAAATCCTCCCATTGTTCGACCCCGTACGGAGTCGGATTTGCCGTGTGGACATTTTTTCTACCAACATTTGAATCCTAACGGATTCATTCCATCTGTTATAGATTATTTATTTTTTGTTACTATCTCATTGGTGAAAAATTGAAAATGCCCTGCCCCCTAAAGGGGAAATTTGGCAGTGTTGAGAAAGTCCCCTTTAGGGGATTTAGGGGCAAAAAAAATTGAAAATTGCGAAAAAAACAATCCCGTTAGGGATTATCGTTAGGTAGAAATGATAAATAAATGCTCACATAGCAGTCCGTTAGGACTGCAACCAACAAAAGCGCGGAGGTTGCAAACCTGCGGCTTGCAATACAAAGAGTGTTTCATTTTTTTACCTAACGATGCAAACTTAACGGCTTGCAATTTTGAGGAAAACAGTCTTTTATAGATTATTTATTTTTTGTTAATAATTTGTATTTCAACGAATAAATGTATCGGATTTAGCGATGCTGTTCAAAAAAATCAAAAATCGCGGTAACGCAAAAAGATATTTTTTGAACAGCTCCTGAATATCGAAAAAAATATACTCGTAAAAAAACAATTAAAAACATGATAATGCAAATACTACCTTTACTCATCGACCTTGCTTTTGCAGCAACGGTTGACCAAAAGCAAGTAGCCTTATACACTTTGCATAATGGCGATATCACAATGCAGGTAACAAATTTCGGCGCACGTGTGGTATCGTTGTGGACGCCCGACCGAAACGGAACGTATGAAGATATAGTATTAGGCTATCCTGATATCGAATCGTATATTAATAATAAAGGCGAACGATTTTTGGGCTGTGTTGTAGGACGTTATGCCAATCGTATTGCTAACGGAAAATTTATTCTCAACGGAAACACTTATACGCTGCCGTTAAACAGCGGCGGGCAAACGTTACACGGAGGATTAAAAGGTTTCGACAGCGTAGTGTGGGATGTTGAAAATGCTGACGAACATGAAATTACATTTTCATATTTTTCAAAAAGTGGCGAAGAGGGTTTTCCCGGAAACGTGCGTATCTTAATGACATATTCGCTAACCGCTGATAATGAGTTTAAAATCACTTATCGCGCCACTACCGACAGCACTACCGTTATAAATCTTTCGCATCATTCTTATTTTAATCTTAAAGGCGAAGGCAACGGAAGTATTGAAAATCATATTCTTACACTTAATGCAAGCGACATCACGCCTGTAAATGGATTGCTTATTCCTACAGGATATTTAATGACGGTTGAAAATACTCCCTTTGATTTTCGCGAACCTCACGTTATCGGCGAAAGAATTAACGGCGACCACGAGCAACTGAAATATGGCAACGGATACGACCATAATTGGGTTATTGACCATAAAAACGCTGATTCAATAGAAGTTGCAGCCATTGTGTACGAACCCGAAAACGGCAGAGTAATGACAGTTTTAACCGACCAACCGGCAATACAATTTTACAGTGGAAATTATTTTGCAGGAACGGTAGAAGGTAAGTATGGAAAATCGCATAAACCGCGCGAATCCTTTGCTCTGGAAACGCAAAAATTTCCCGATTCGCCCAATCAGCCTCACTTTCCGACTACGGTTTTGAACGAGGGCGAAATATATCAACATACATGTATTTATAAATTTAGCACAAAATAATAGATGAAAAAGAAAGAATATAATTCGTTATACATTTTATGTATTACATTAGTGGCAACTCTTGGCGGATTGCTTTTCGGATACGATACGGCAGTAATTTCGGGCGCAGAAAAAGGGCTTGAAGGATTTTTTGCAGGCGCGTCAGATTTTCAGTATAATAAACTTCTTCACGGTATAACATCGTCAAGTGCATTGATAGGCTGTGTGATAGGCGGAATACTGTCAGGATTTTTTGCACAGCGACTTGGGCGGCGCAATTCGTTACGGTTTGCTTCTGTGCTGTTTTTCTTGTCGGCATTAGGCTCTTATTTTCCCGAATTTTTGTTTTTTGAAAAAGGACTTCCTACAAGCGGTCTTTTAATCACTTTCAATTTGTATCGTGTTTTAGGCGGTATCGGCGTGGGACTTGCATCGGCTATTGTGCCTATGTATATTGCCGAAATTGCTCCGTCAAAGATACGCGGAACATTGGTTTCGTGCAATCAGTTTGCAATAATTTTTGGTATGCTGGTGGTTTATTTTGTAAATTTCCTGATATTGGGTGAGCATAAACCTGCCGACGATTGGTCAATAGCAACCGGCTGGCGATATATGTTTGTTTCTGAAGCGTATGTAGCGGCTGTTTTTGGCATTTTGCTGTTCTTTGTTCCGAAAACACCACGCTATTTGGTTTTGATTAACCAACACGAAAAAGCCCTGTCAATTCTAACCAAAATAAACGGAGCAAATAAAGCCAAAGAAATACTGGCTGATATTAAAGCAACGGCAAGCGAAAAAAGCGAAAAACTGTTTAAATACGGCATATCTGTAATTGTAATAGGCATTCTTTTGTCGGTATTTCAGCAGGCAATAGGTATCAATGCTGTATTGTATTATGCACCGCGCATTTTCGACAGCGTAGGCGTTGAAGGCGGCGGTATGGCTCAAACCGTGATTATGGGCATTGTGAATATTGTATTTACGGTTATAGCCATTGTTACGGTCGATAAATTCGGTCGCAAACCATTGCTAATGATAGGTTCTGTTGGTATGGCAGCCGGTGCGTTTGCGGTAGCATTGTGCGATAATTTCGGTGTAAAAGGAATTGTACCGGTGGTATCGGTAATAATGTATGCAGCGTTTTTTATGATGTCGTGGGGACCTATTTGTTGGGTATTGATTTCCGAAATTTTCCCCAACACTATTCGCGGCAGAGCGGTAGCCTTAGCGGTAGCCTTTCAATGGGTTTTCAATTTTATTGTATCGTCAACATTTCAACCGCTTTACAAGTTTAGCCCAATGGTAGCCTACGGATTGTACGGAATAATGTGTGTACTTGCATTTATTTTTGTATGGAAATGGGTACCCGAAACCAAAGGAAAAACATTGGAAGATATGAATAAACTTTGGTCAAAAAAATAACGATTAAAAATTGGCATTAAATCGGCGGCATTATACTTGTCGCCGATTTTTCTTTATAGTACATTACTAAAATATTGTTTTTGTTGATAATTGTTTGAAAATCAACAAAAAGATTATTAACAAAAATTAACCATTGATATTTATTCATATCGGAATTGTTTTTATAAATTTGCGGTTGATAAAGATAAAAAATAACAACCATGAAAGACCACTTACATATTGCACGCAATGGCATAAAATGTACGCTCTCAAAACATTTCGAGAGCGGAAATATCTTTTTTGCATTATAATTAATCACTTTATTTTTAATAATTAATCACTTTATTTTTTAACAATCAACAATTAATCACTTTATTTTTAACAATTAAAATATAAAAAA
>JAITOP010000071.1 GCA_031289895.1 Prevotellaceae bacterium | reverse complement strand
GCTTGCGTGTTGGCGTCATTGCGGGCTTGACCCGCAATCTCCTCATATAAACGGGGGATTGCGGGTCAAGCCCGCAATGACGGTAAAAATAGTATCTCAAAAAAAGTTTTAGCCTCTTTTTTAATGATGTAGTAATAATTTTTAATTTTTATATGGTCAAATTATTTCATAACATTTCCTTTGTGCCTTTGTGTGTTATTACAATGTAAGATATTAAATTTATGCACAAAATCAAGCCGAGCGCGGTATAAATCAGGATAGTTTATAAAAATGCGATTTCAAAAAGTAAATTATTAAAAAAATCAAAAATTTATCTTATTGTAAACCAGAGTTTATTAAGACTGTTAAACACATAAATTTAAAATTTTAACACTTAACATATAATAAAATATTAATTTTACACTTTACTTTTGCATAAAACTGTATTATGAATATTATTAAATCAATCGTTATCACACTAATATCTATTGCCGTATTGTCGGGTTGCAACGGCGGGAAAGCCTTATTGCGAAAAGCCGATAAAACTTACGCAAGCGGTGCTTATTACAAGGCTATAAACCAATATAAAAAGGCTATTCCAAAAGTTAGCCCTATCGACCAAATACGTGCAAATTATAATCTTGGCGAATGTTACAGGATTTTAAACCAAAATAATACTGCCGAACAAACTTACGGACGGCTTGCCCGAAGAGGCAATAACATAAAAGATATTCTGTATAAATTTACGGAAGTTTTGGTGAAAAGCAGAAAATATGATGAAGCCGAAACAAATCTCGAAGCCTTTGCTCGTCAACATCCCGAAGATGAGCGTATTGAAAATATGCGGGCTACAATAAATTTTGCGCGTAATCACGATAATACGCCTCAAAAAGAATATATTGTAGAAAATTTTTCTATCGCAAATTCCATCTCCAACGATTTTTGTCCGATATTTGCAACTGACGATTTTGAAACGATATTTTTCACATCATCGCGCCAATCGGGGAAAAAAGACAGAAAACGTCATGATGTTACCGGCGAACGCACAAGCAATATCTATCAAACAGAGCTTGGAAAAGACGGAAAATGGAGCAAAACAATGAAAGTTGAAGATTTAAGCACAAAGAAAAACGAAGAAGGCGTTTGCTCATTCAACAGCTCATACACAACATTATACATTACAAAAACACAAGGACGCTACAACGATTTGGCAGGAAGCAGCATTTACACCGCAAATCGCGACAATAATTACAATTGGAGTGAACCCGAAATTGTAAACGTAGTTCCGGATAGCATAAGCGTTGGTCATCCTTCAATTTCGCCAGACGAATTAACTTTGTACTTTGTATCGGATATGCCGGGCGGTTTTGGCGGGCATGATATCTGGAAATCAACACGAACAAGCAAAAGCGATACGTGGGGACAACCGATAAATCTCGGCGACAAAATAAATACAAAAGGCGATGAAATGTTTCCGTATTGCCGCTCCGAAAATGAATTTTATTTTTCATCAACAGGACACGTGGGGCTTGGCGGACTTGATATTTACAAAGCAACACAAGCCGAAGATGGCAACTGGAATGTAGAAAATATGGGAGAACCGTTCAACAGTAATTACGATGATTTCGGAATAATTTTTGAAGGCGCAACAGATAACGGATATTTCACCTCAAATCGCATTGGCGGCAAAGGCGGAGACGATATTTACAGATTTTATGTTAATATTCCTGTTATCGAATATTATGTAGAAGGAATTATTCGGGACGAAAAAACAAATACACCACTCGTAGGCGAAGTTAAAATAATGGGCAACAACGGAGCGACACTCATAAGAAAAACCGAAAAAGACGGAAAATACCGATTTAAACTTGCCGAAAATACCGATTATCTGTGCATTGCATCGGCAGATAAACATTTAAATCAGAAATCACGACTTAGCACAGTGGGTTACGAAGATTCGTTCACACTTACCGACACGCTAAGCCTTACGCCTACTGATAAACCGATTGAAATACCAAATATATTCTACGAATTTGGCAAAGCCGATTTAAATCCACAATCGCGTGAAGCACTTGATAAATTGGTAGAAATAATGCGCGACAATCCGACAATTAGCATAGAACTTGCAGCGCACACCGACAGCAGAGGCAGCGACCAAGTAAATTATGATTTATCGCAACGCCGCGCGCAAGCCGTTGTTGACTATATGATAGGCGAAGGAGTAAAAGAAGACAGAATGGTAGCAATAGGTTATGGAAAATATCAGCCGAAAATAATTGATAAAGAAACAGTTGAAAAATATCCATTCCTAAGCGAAGGACGCAAACTTGACGATAAATACATAAATACATTCAAAGACGATGAAGAAAAATTTGAACTTTGCCACCAACTTAATCGCCGCACTGAGTTGATTGTTGTTGGAGTTAATAAATAATGTCAAATGCAATAAGTCTTAACTATGATTTTTTTTGATTTATATGATTGATTATGAATAAGAAAATAAAAAATCAGATAATCAAATGAATCATAAAAATCATAGTTAAGACGATAATAGAGCAATTACGCAAATGCATTTATTTGGTGGAAAATAAAGGTTTTAAACAATTAAAATGACAATTAGAAATTATTTGTATCAAATTAAAAAAAGAATATTATATGAAATTGATTAAACCAGAAAAAATAAGTTTACAAACTCATAGAGAACTTAATGAAGTGTGGGTGCAAAAAGTTATAGCAGAAGACCCAAACATTTTGGGTCTTGGTGATTTAATTTTAAAAGATAAAGAGAGAATACACCCAAAAGCAGGACGGTTAGATTTATTACTTCAAGATGCAGAAAGTAAAAGACGCTATGAAGTTGAAATTCAATTGGGCAAAGTCGATGAAAGTCATATTATTAGAACGATTGAATATTGGGACATAGAACGAAAACGCTACCCTCAATATGACCATTGTGCAGTAATAATTGCAGAAGATATTACAAGTCGATTTTTAAATGTTATAGGATTGTTTAATGGTTTTATTCCATTGATTGCAATTCAAATGTCTGCATTTCAAATATCTGAAAATGAAGTTTCACTTGTATTTACAACGGTTCTTGATGAACTCAATTTAGGACTTGATGAAGAAGATGAAGAAATAAAAGAAGTTACAGATAGAAATTATTGGGAAAATAAAAGTACGAAACAAATTGTGTCATTGGCTGATCAATTGCTTGAAATAATTAAGGAATTCAGTCCTCGATTAGAATTGAAATACAATAAGTTTTATATAGGGCTGGCAAATAATGGACAACCAAATAATTTTGTTCTTTTTAGGGCTAAAAAAAATTATTTAAGACTTGAAGTTAAATTAAAACAATCAACAGACATTCAAGAACAATTAGATAATGCAGAACTTGAAACATTAGATTACGACAGCAGAGATGGGCGTTATAGAATTAGGATTGATAAAAATACAATTACCAAAAACAAGGATTGCCTAAAAGAATTAATGTCGCAAGCGTACAAAATTGACAAATATTGACAATTAACTTTATTTTGAAAAATGATATGCAAAATAACCTCCTCATATATTCCGGCAACCTCACCGCTCTAAATTACCTTTTAAACAACAGTTTAAAAGGTAAAATCAATTTGATATATAGCAACTATAGCAAAAATAAAACCTCATTTCCACCTAATTCAAAAAACAAAACAACCTCAGTAGCAAAAATGACACACACATACCCTCAAC
>JAITOP010000353.1 GCA_031289895.1 Prevotellaceae bacterium | reverse complement strand
ATGCGATGAATTAAATCAATAAATTCGGATGGTTCAAAAAATGATTTTCGTGTTGAAATGCTTTTTGTAAACTTACCTATCGGGCGCGATACAAAGTTTTTTATTGCATCAAAATCGGGTTTAAATTCGGCAATAAATGAGCTGTCGGCTTCAAAGTTTTTTGGTTCGATAAGACTTCCCGTTATCGTTTTTTTTAGTACTTTATTGCCTTTTATTTTTATGTTTATCAGCACTTTTGATACCAATCGTCCTTCGTTTTGCACATCAACAATCAACACCGAATCGCCTGCAACATTACACACTTTGCCGCAATATTTATCGTGGTCGTGTCCGATAAAAACGGCATCAAATCCTGCAACTTTTTGCGCTGTAAGCATAGACGCATTTTCGTTGTTGCGAGTATCAATATTTTCGCCTTCTCGCTCATAATTATATCCCGAATGAAACAATCCTAAAATCAAGTGCGGCTTTTCTTTTTCGCGAATTTCTTTTATCCAGTATTCAGCCGTTTCAACCATATCGCGAAATTCAATTCCTTCCCAAATCGCGTTGGGCAGCCATTTTGGAATACCCGGAGTTATCATTCCAAGCACAGCAATTTTTACGCCGTCGCGTTTTATAATTGTATATGGTTTAAAATATGGCTTTCCATCGCTTGTGCGCACAGCATTTGCAGCAAGCACCGGACAATTATATTCTGCAAAAACTTTATCGTAAACAGCGTGTCCTGTTTCGATATCATGATTTCCTACGCTTGCCGCATCATATCTCATAAAATTAATGATACGCGCAGCCAAATGTATTGATGTTGTATCAATAAAATTATAATAATATGCCGCCGGCTGACCTTGCAAAATATCGCCGTTATCAAATAAAATCAAATTTTTGTTTGATTTACGTTCTTGCTGCACTACGCTGTAAACGTGTGCCAAACTCTGTTCCATTTGTTTATCGTTGATAAAATCATAAGGAAAAAATGCTCCGTGAATATCGGATGTGTGCATTAGGGTAATTTCAATATCGCGCTCGTGCGCACACGACAATGACAGCAATAAAAAGCCGCATATAATTGTGTTAATTAAAAATTTAAAATATCTTTTCATCTTGTTTTTTATTTATTAATTTAATTATTTTTCTCAATCAATACTACTGCATAAGCCGCAATGCCTTCTTGGCGACCAACAAACCCAAGTTGCTCTGTTGTAGTTGCTTTAACTGATATTTTATCAATATCGATATTCATAACATTTGCCAAACATTTTTGCATTTCGTCGATAAATGCTTTGATTTTTGGCTGCTGCAAACAAACAGTAGAATCAATATTTACTATTGAATATTTTTTTTCGGCAAGCATATCAACAACTTTTTTTAAAAGTATTTTACTGTCAATATTTTTATATTTGGCATCATTATCAGGAAAATGATAGCCAATATCGCGTAAAGCGGCAGCACCAAGCAAAGCATCGCATATTGCGTGTATAAGCGTATCGCCGTCAGAATGAGCAACAACGCCTTTATCAGATTCGATTTTTATTCCTCCAATCCATAATTCAAGTCCATCTTTTAAACAATGAACATCATAACCATTTCCTATTCTAAACATAGCCGTAATTTTTTTGCAAAGTTAAAAAAAAACAAAAATTATTACTATTTTTGTTGTGATTATTAAATTTTATATACCTTTGTGAGTTGTAAATATAAGGATAATATATAAGGATGCACATTTTAGACATAATTAATTTATCAAAGCGGTTCAAATTATTGCTTTTATTTATTGCATTTATTTATTCAAATGCAGTTAAAGCACAAGACCCTATTTTTAGTTTATTCGAATCAACGGCAATGAATTTTAATCCGAGCCATGTTGGTAACGAAGAATATTCGCGTGTTACTATCGGCTATAGAAATCAATATCCTACCTACAAAAGTCCGTTTGCTACATATTCTGCCGCATACGATTTATATCTCGAAAGCATTAACAGCGGCTTTGGATTGATGGTAATGCACGATGATGTAGGAAAAGGAGTTTTTGCCTCCACATCAGTAAGTTTGGCATATTCAAATAACATACGGCTTGCCGAAGATTTATATATTCGCGGAGGTTTGTCGCTTTCATATATCAGCAGAAAACGCGACCCAAACGGTTTGATTTTTCCTGATATGCCTTATTTTAACGGAGGTATGGCTTATCCATCCGATTATCCCGTAATAAAAAATAACACTATATATGTAGGATTTGGAGCAACTTTATTGTTCAAACGATTTAAGGCAGGAGCGGCAGTATTTAATCTGGGCGGGCAAAATCTGTCAAAATCAACAATAATATCATTACCAAATCCGATAAAAATTACAGGATATATGGCTTATGATATTCCGGTGATTCAACGATACAACGACCGAGCAATCAGGTCGGATGCATTGGTGATATCACCCTACGTAAGATATATACGGCAATTCGATTTTGATGATATTGACATCGGCGCATACGCTGATTTTAATACCGTGTTTTTTGGCTTGTCGCACAGGTCGGATACAGGTTTTAAAAATTCAACCTTCATTATCGCAGCAGGATTTAGAGCAAAATATTTTAATATAGGATACAGTGCCAATTTCGGCAACTTAGGAAACGGCGCTCATTATGTATCGGCACATGAAATAAGTGTTATATTTAAATTGAAAAATAAAAAAGGCGAATATATACTACAAGGCATCTATTCGGACAAAGAACCGAGTGATTATCAGCGAAGTAGGACATATAAATGCCCATATTAACGAAATCTAATATTATATTAAATTTTGCTAAAAAGAAAAAAAATAATGATATTATCAAAAATACTAATAAATTTGTAATCTATTTTATGAAGAATTATATTATGAAACTGAAATTTTTAACAGTAATTTATTGCATTATTGCATTAAGTTTAACAGGATGTTTCCTGAAGAAAAACAGTAGCAGTAACGTGTCTGAAACAACCGGCTGGAAGTACAACGACAGCAAATACGGTGGCTTTGAAGTTCTAACTCCACGAAAACAGGCTACAGCACCCGGTCTTGTATTTATAGAAGGCGGATTATACGTTATGGGTCGAGTAATGGAAGACCTTGGCTATACGAACAATAATACTCCGCGAAGAGTTACTGTTGACTCGTACTACATCGACGAAACAGAAGTGCGTAACGTCGATTACAGAGAATACATACATTGGTTGGGAAGAACTTTTGTATCGTATCCGAATGTAGTGCTTAATGCATTGCCCGATACATTGGTTTGGCGCAGTCCTATGTCGTTCAACGAACCAATGGTAGAAACATATTATCAACATGTTTCGTTTGATAATTATCCTGTTGTAGGAGTTACATGGCGTCAGGCAAGCGATTATTGTTTATGGCGCACCGACCGCGTAAACGAAGTGCAACTTGTAAACAAAGGTGTATTAAAATTAGATTTGACAACTCAGAAAGATGACAATAATTTTAATACAGATGCTTATCTTGCAGGACAGTATGAAGGCACAGTCAATAAAGGATTAAAAGATATTTCTTCAACAGATAAAAATACAACGCGCAGAGTAAAAATGAGCGATGGAATATTATTTTCAAAATATCGTCTTCCGACAGAGGCAGAATGGGAATTTGCAGCATCAGGACTTATTGGCGTAACAGAAAACGAACGCATAACAGAACGTAAAGTATATCCGTGGACAGGCGGTTCAACACGCAGCAGCGCAAAGAAAACACGCGGACAAATGCTGGCAAACTTTCAAAGAGGCAAAGGCGACCTTATGGGTGTAGCAGGTGCTGCAAATGACGGTTTTGCTACGCCGGCTCCGGTTCGCTCATTCCTTCCTAACGATTACGGTTTGTATTGCATGGCAGGCAACGTTAACGAATGGGTTTTAGATGTTTATCGTCCGCTATCATATAATGATGTGGATGAATTTCGTCCGTTCCGTGGCAATGTTTATACCTCATTATCGGTTGACGAAGAAGGAAAACCAGTGCCAAAAAATCAATACGGAAGAATGATATTAGACACAATAGGATATACTCCCGACAGACTTAATTATCAAACAGGCGATTTACGAAATTATAAAGATGGCGATTATCAATCACTTATGACAGATATTTCGGCAATTGATAATCCCGAAGCAATGTCAAAAACTTCGGATATGTATTATCAGGGCGAAGGCGACCTTGGACGCGGACGCTCGTCACTTATAAGCGACAAATCAAGAGTTTATAAAGGCGGTTCGTTTTTAGACAGAGCATATTGGTTAAGTCCAAGCACGCGGCGTTTTCTTGACGAAGATAAATCGGCTTGCGATATAGGTTTCCGCTGCGCAATGAATATGGTAGGTACAAAAATGGACCAAACAGCAGCAGGCAAAAAACGGAAAAAATAAAAAATCAAATTATACAGTAAAACAAAAACCTCTGAATGAGGTTTTTGTTTTTTAAAATCGAAACAAAATGAAAATATCAGATATTTACGAAATATTTAAGCAATATCCGAATGTAATAACCGACAGCAGAGAAATAGTGCCAAACTCAATTTTTGTTGCCCTTAAAGGCGATAATTTTGATGGAAACAATTTTGTGAAATCGGCTATTGAAAAAGGCGCAGCGTATGCTATTGCCGATGATAAATCGCTTGCGGCACACGAAAAAATTATTGTTGTAGATGATGCTCTGAAAACTTTACAGGATTTGGCAACATATCATCGAAAAAAACTTGATATACCTGTGCTTGCAATTACCGGCAGTAACGGAAAAACAACGACAAAAGAACTTGTATATCGTGTGCTTTCTAAAAAATTTAATGCAGCAGTAACCGAAGGAAATCTTAACAACCAGATAGGCGTACCCAAAACATTGCTTAAAATGACGACTGAACACAATTTTGCTGTTATCGAAATGGGGACAAATCATTTTGGCGAAATTGCAACATTATGCAAAATTGCAAATCCCGATTTAGGATTGATAAATAATATCGGTGAAGCACATATTGAATTTTTCGGAAATATTGATGGAGTTGCAAAAGCAAAAGGCGAATTATTTGAATTTTTGGCGACAAATAACGGAAAAATATTTGTAAATACTGATATTGATATAATCGCAAATATTGCAGAAAAATATATCCGCAAAGAAAATATTATCACATACAATCAACAAAATTATAATGTGAAAATATTGCCGACAGATAACGAAAATCCATTTCTTCAATTTATTTTCAACGACATTAAAATCAGCACAAAATTAATCGGAATATATAATATTGATAACGCTTTGGCAGCCGTTGCAACAGGAAAATATTTTAACATTTCGGATACAGATATTGCCGCAGCAATCGAATCGTATTTGCCTGATAATAATCGTTCGCAAAAAATAGAAACACAACATAATATTTTGTATATGGATGCTTACAATGCAAATCCGACAAGCATGCAGGCATCATTACAAAACTTTATCAATCAGAGCGCAACAAACAAAATGCTAATACTTGGCGATATGCGCGAACTTGGCGAAAGCAGCGATGCCAAGCATAAAAATATTACCGAAATTATTATAAAATCGAATATCAAAAATGTATTGCTTGTTGGCGATTGTTTTATGAAAGCAGCGCAAAATACAGAATTTATATGTTTCAAAAATGTAGATGAATGTATAAAATATCTTGATGAAAATAAAATTGAAAATCGCACAATTTTAATAAAAGGCTCGCATGGAATACATCTCGAAAAGACAGAAAAATATTTGTAAAATATAATTTCTAATGAAAACAAGTTCTGATTCTGACGCTAAAAAATTACTTAAATATTGGCAATGGCGCACACTTATAGCGACTATGATTGGCTATGCGCTGTTTTATTTTGTTCGCAAAAATTTTAGTTTTGCAATGCCGGGAATGGAAGCAGACCTTGGATTTTCTAAATCGCAACTCGGATTATTTTTAACCTTAAACGGAGTAATTTACGGCTTATCGCGATTTATAAACGGATTTTTTGCCGACCGCTTAAATGCACGATATTATATGTCGATAGGTTTGATGCTTTGCGCAATATCAAATTTTGCTTTTGGTTTCGGAACAGATATAAGCACATGGATTACAGGCGAAACATCGGGAACACAATTTACCAATATTTTAATTTTGTTTATGGGAATAACTTTGCTGATAAACGGATTTTGTCAGGGTAGCGGATTTCCACCTGTTGCGCGACTTTTACCGCAATGGTTTAAACCTTCCGAATTGTCAACAAAAATGTCAATATGGAACACTTCACATTCAATTGGCGCAGGAGTAGTCGGCATTTTATGCGGATATATAATGATACATTTTGGAACAGGCGAAAATCATGCAGGCGCGTGGCGATGGTGCTTTTGGATTCCATCGGCAATTGCATTTGCAGGCGCAATAGGTTTATTGTTTACACTTCGCGATAATCCTGCATCTGTTGGCTTGCCCGAACCGGACGGAACAACAATGAGCGACAAAACAGCAAGCAAAGAAGAAAAATCGGCAGAATATAAATTGTTTTTACGTAAAATGGTTTTCGGAAATCCTTTGATGTGGATATTGGCAATAGCAAACTTTTTTGTTTATATAGTTCGATTTTCGGTTCTCGATTGGGGACCTACTATTTTACAGCAAAGCAAAGGAATTTCATCTACAAACTCAGGATGGTTGGTTGCTGCTTTTGAAATTACAGGAATAGTTGGAATGTTGGCAGCAGGCTGGATTACTGATAAATACTTAAACGGACGCACACATCGCACTTGCGTTTTTTGCATGATAGGAACGGCATTATCGTTTGCAATATTTTGGTTAATTCCATTCAATAACGAAATTAATTCGGTTTTTGCAGGCATTTCATTTTGTTTGATAGGCTTTTTTATCTACGGACCTCAGGCATTAATCGGTATCGCGGCAGCAAATCAGGCAACAAAAAAAGCATCGGCAGCAGCGAATGGTTTTACAGGATTAATAGGTTATGCCGCTACAATTGTTTCAGGTTTTGGATTTGGATATATTGCTACAAATTTTGGTTGGAATATTGTATATATTTCGGTAATTGCAGTTGCTATTGCAGGAATGGCGATATTTCTTTTAATGTGGAAAGCCAATGCCGACGGCTACGAACGCGCAAAAACAATAATTGAAAATTAATGTGTAAAAAATATTTTCATAATAATTAGGTATGGAAAATAAACAAGTTATAAAAGATGACCAAAAAAATCCCGATAGGGATTGTATGTTGGTAGAAATGTATAAATTTCCTCATTGTTCGACCCCGTATGGGGTCGGAGGTGATGTGTGGACATTCGTTTTCTACCAACATTTGAACCCTAACGGGTTCATTCCATCTGTTATAGGTTATTTATTTTTATAATATAACAATTTCAAATACAAACAAATATCAGAAGAATAAAAAATCATAAACCAATGACAGAAAAATACAGAACAACATATTCTAAGGATGAATTATTTGAAAAAGTACGCAAAATAAAACATATCGCACTTGATATGGATGGCACTGTTTATATGGGAATGTCGCTTTTTTCGTGGACAAAAAAATTCTTATCCGATTTAACCGAAATTGGAATAGGATATTCGTTTCTCACAAATAATCCATCAAAAAACGTAAACGATTATCTGCAAAAACTGAAAACACTCGGAATAGACACAACCCGCGACAAAATATACACAACAGCGCTTACAACTATCGACTATCTGAAAATACATTATCCATTGGCAAAGCGACTGTTTTTGCTTGGCACTCCGAGTATGATTGAAGAATTTGAAGCCGCAGGTTTTGAGTCAGCAACCGATGATGCCGCGGATGTGCCTGATGCTTTGATTGTGGCGTTTGATATGACGCTTGAATATTCGCGTTTGTGCCGTGCGGCGTGGTGGGCTTCGCAAAACATACCGTACATCGCAACAAATCCCGATAAAGTTTGCCCGACAGATAAACCTGTGGTGCTGGTCGATTGCGGTTCTATTTGCAAATGTATTGAATATGCTACCAATCGCAAACCCGACATTGTTCTCGGAAAACCTGACCCGAATATGCTTGCCGGAATAAAACAACGTTACAATTTACAGTCGGACGAAATAGCAATGATTGGCGACAGAATTTATACCGACATTGCTATGGCGCACAACGCTGGAGTAATGGGAATATTAGTTTTGTCGGGAGAAACTACCGACGAAATTGCTTTATCCGCAAATCCACAACCGCATATCACTGTTTTATCATTAAAAGAATTTGGCGAAATCTTACTTGAAGCACACGAAAATTAAGAATTAAGAATTATTTACTAACTTTTATCTGTGTGCCTCGTAATTCGTAATTTTCGTAATTCGTAATTGATTTTATCTGTGCGCCTCGTAATTCGTAATTTCGTAATTCGTAATTGATTTTATCTGTGTAAATCCGTTTAATCTGCGTTATCTGCGTGCTTTTTCAACTAAACAAATCAACAATTAAACAAATCAACAATTAAACAAATCAACAATTAAACAAATCAACAATGAGACATATTAATTTTTTATTTACTTTTGCAAAAATAATTTTAAAATTATGATTTATAATTTCGACCCCGTAATATTCAATTTTTTACCTACGCGATGGTACACTCTTCTGTTTTTGTTGGGTTTTGTTGTTTGCCTTTGGGTTTTCGATAAAATTTTGCAAAAGCAGGGATATGCTGAGCATAAAAATATTTCAAATAATTTTTTCGTTTTTGCAA
The DNA here is from genome assembly GCA_031289895.1 of Prevotellaceae bacterium. Classification (GTDB taxonomy): domain Bacteria; phylum Bacteroidota; class Bacteroidia; order Bacteroidales; family UBA932; genus JAIRKV01. The sequence continues at coordinate 2,581 of JAITOP010000353.1, read as the reverse complement.
TTGCGGGAACTATTATTGGTGCGCGATTGGGACACGTTTTCTTTTATGCTTGGGATTATTATTCACATCATATATTGGAAATTTTTGAACCTTGGAAAGGCGGATTAGCAAGTCACGGCGGAGTGGCGGGCGTATTTTTGGCAACCATTATCTTTTTCAAAATTTACGGGAAAAAATATAATCTTTCGTTATGGAAAATATTTGATGCGCTTATAATTCCCGCATTATTAATGTCAGCATTTATCAGGTTTGGAAATTTTTGCAATTCCGAAATTGTTGGAATACAGACGAAATCGGATAAAGGAATTGTATTTTGCGGCGATATTTATTATGCCTGCGACCGCTCTGATATGCCCGATATTTATGTTGAAAAAACAGGCGAAGCCTCAGATGGATTTGCTCCCATAACGTGCAGATTAATATACGATAAACCAAATGATTATGCTGCAAAAACAGTGTTTTTTAATTTAATGGGCGATTCCGATAATTTGAAATTCGATAATTTTGAAATGACTGTGCAACAAGTCGATGGCAAATGGGAATATTCAAAGCAGGGAATGGGAATATTGAGGCATCCTGCACAGTTATACGAATGTTTGTTTTACCTGTTTTTGTTTGTCGTATCGCTGTTTGCGTATAAACGTTTGTTTGCATATAAAGGTTTATGTTTTGCATTGTTTTTGGGATTGATTTTTCTGTTTAGATTTTTCATCGAATTTATAAAAATGGAACAAATTGAGGCGGAAAAAGAAATGGCAATCAATATAGGGCAAAAATTAAGTATTCCTATTATTGTTATTTGTTTTGTTGTTGCGCTGTGGCGATATTTTAAAGTAATATTAAGAACTGCAAATTAGAAAAACGCAATATTTTTTATGAAATAATAATTTGCTATCTTCTGTAAAAATTAAATAAATTAACAGTTTCAGTCAATAATTTTGTGTCGATAAAATTTTTAGTTCTCGTGCCAACTAAATTTTCAAGATTTTCCGACAACTCGAAGTCGCTCATTGATTGTAGTTTGTTTACACATTTTCTGAGGTAGTCGTTCAAATACATTTTTGTTCGCGATTGTACTATTAAATTATTTATCGGTGCTTTTTTGCTCATTAAAAACCAACTGTCGAAAACATTTCTGTTAAATGCCGTTCCCGATTCCGACAAGTCGCATAATTTATGTGCAAACATATCGTCGATAGTCATTACAAGCATATTTATTCCCAGCAAATTTTTTATTTCGTAGTGATTATCAGATTCTTGTTTTGAAATTTCTACTTTTGTTCTTTTGCCTTCTACACCGTAGCTAAGCGTTATTGTTTGTCCGAAAAAAATAATCGCCAAATCAAAAATATTTCCATAATTAAACAAAATAGTTTTTAATTTTCCCAGCACCAATTTTTCTTTGCTGTGGTCAAGTAAATTAAAATCCAAATCAACCGAAATTCGCGGCAAATCATAAAAAAGCATTAATGCAGTTTCGCCTTTAAGTGCAAGATAATTAGATAATTCAATATCCGAATAAATATCTTTTAATATCTGTATTATCAGAAATCTGTATTTATTTATGTCAGTCATTTTTAAATAGTTTTTTTACAAGTTCCGATAATTTTTTTGAATGATATATCGGCAATAATTTATTTATAATTCTTTTATTCAGAGTATTGATATTAAAATCGTATTGTTTGCCCAAATAAAGCAAATCTAAAAACGCTCTTTCTGGAATTGCAATATTTACACTGTCTATTCTTTTAATTCCCAATGGATTAACCAACACTTCGCCTTTAAATTTATGATATGAAAATATTTTATCAGCAACGTTTATCTGCCGCGACAAGTAACTTACCGATGTTATTGCATAATCGGCTTGCTGTATAATTCCACTTTGACTAAGCACAGTTTCCAGCGATACATACGACGGCGTGTATATTTTGTTGGCAAGTTCTTGGTGCGAATAAGCAAGTTTAGTGTATATTCCACGTCTCGGACTTAGAATTTTTTTGTTGCGGACATAATAATTTAATTTCTGATTTATAGAATTAAAATTAGTTTCGCCGATAAGCATGCTTATATCCGTCAACCTAAATACCGAGTCGGGGCTATCGTTAATAACCGAAACGGTAGTTTTATTTTCATTTGAATTATTCATTTTTTGCAAAAAAATCATATTTAGAGTTCACAAAGTTATGTATTTTTTTGTATAAAACAAGTTAAAATAATGCGATAGTTGAAAAATAATTTAATTTTAAATAAACACCGGAGTTTTGCATAAACGTACAAGATTGCATTTATGAAGAAAGAAGCAAGAAATAAGAACCAAGAATCAAGAAGTTAGAGAAATTAAAGAAGTTAGAGAAGTTAGAGGAAGTTAATTGTGCTTTTTCAGGTTAAAACTTTTTTGGCTAAAACTTTTTTTGAGGTGCTATTTTCCGTCATTGCGGGCTTGACCCGCAATCCCCCGTTTATATGAGGAGATTGCGGGTCAAGCCCGCAATGACGCTAACACACAAGCCCGCAATGATGCCAACACGACAGAGGTCGCCACACGCTATTGCAGGACAATTTATAACTTATAATTAATTTC
>JAITOP010000242.1 GCA_031289895.1 Prevotellaceae bacterium | reverse complement strand
GGAACGCGGTTGAGCGAAGCAACCTCAATAATACCAAAACCGATGGTAGAAATCGGTGGAAAACCCATTTTGTGGCATATTATGAAAATATACAGTCATTATGGATTTAACGATTTTATTATTTGCTGCGGATATAAGCAATACGTTATAAAAGAATACTTTGCAAACTATTTTCGACATAATTGCGATATGACTGTTGATTTAGCAGACAACAGTATCGAAATACTTGATAATCACTCGGAACAGTGGAAAGTAACCATGATTGATACCGGAATAAATACACTAACGGGCGGAAGAGTAAAACGTATTCAAAAACACATTGGAAATGATTCATTTTTACTTACTTATGGGGATGGACTTTCGGATGTAAACATATTGAAAACAGTTGAAGAACATAAAAAATCGGGAAAGATTCTTTCTTTATTAGCCTATCAGCCAAGCGGAAAATTGGGTGTGCTTGATATAGAAAATGATGGCATTGTACGTTCGTTTTTGGAAAAACCGAAAGAAAGCGGCTCATGGATTAATGCGGGCTTTTTTGTTTGCGAACCCAAATTATTTGATTATATAAATAGTGATAATGAGATGTTTGAGCATGAGCCAATGCAACGAATTATAAAAGAAAAACAACTTCATGCGTACAAATATACAGGATTTTGGAAACCGATGGACACATTACATGATAACAATGAATTGAACGAACTTTGGAATTCAGGAAAAGCACTATGGAAAATTTGGTAATTGATTAAAAAAATACAAATATCTGAATATCATAAAAATATGCATTTTATATTTAAACAAAAAGTGCAGACAACAATAGATATTAATCTATACCACAAACAATTACGATTTTTTCAACGTGTTTTAATGACTCTAAGAAAAAAAATAAATTTTTTATACATAAAATAAATAATACCAAATAATTACAATGTTGGAATTTTACAAAAATAAGCGAGTTTTGATAACAGGACATACCGGATTTAAAGGGTCGTGGCTTGCCATTTGGTTGCATCAGATGGGGGCGCAAGTTATTGGTTTTGCGCAAGATGCTTACTCCGAAAAAGATAATTTCGTTTTATCAAAAATAGGAGAAAAAATAATTGACCTTCGCGGCGACATTCGTGATATTAATCAAATAAAAGATGCTTTTGAAAAATATCAGCCCGAAATTGTATTTCATTTAGCAGCTCAATCGCTTGTTCGACAATCATATAAATATGCTACTGAAACATACGAGACAAATGTAATGGGAAGCATTAATTTAATGGAGGCTTTTCGAGCTTGTCGAGCAGCAAAAGTTGCGGTAATGATAACAAGCGACAAATGTTATGAAAACAAAGAACAACTCACTCCCTACAAAGAAGATGACGCAATGGGTGGTTACGACCCGTATTCATCTTCGAAAGGAGCTGCGGAAATAGCAATTTCGTCGTGGCGGCGCTCATTTATGAATCCGAAAGATTACGGAAAGCACAGTAAATCAATAGCAAGCGCCCGCGCAGGCAATGTTATTGGCGGCGGCGACTGGACAAAAGACCGCATAATTCCCGATTGTATTCGTGCAATTGAAGCAAACGCGGCAATAGAAATTCGCAATCCAAAGGCTATTCGACCTTGGCAACATGTGCTTGAACCATTGAGCGGTTATCTGCTTTTGGCGCAAAAAATGTGGGAAAATCCTGTTGACTATTGCGAGGGTTGGAATTTCGGACCGGTTACAAATTCTATCGCAAATGTCTGGGAAATAGCGAATCAGATAGTATCCAATTATGGAAAAGGAGAATTAAAAAATATAAAAACAAATGATAATTTACACGAAGCGCAATTGTTAACTCTTGATATTAAAAAAGCACAATCGCGCCTGAATTGGAATCCGCGTTTAAGCCTAAAAGAAACGGTAGAATTTACCGTAGAATGGTATAAAAAATATCAGACATTGAACGTATATGATTTATGTGTTAATCAAATACTTAAATACAGTAAAAAATGAAAATTACAGAAACAAATATTAAGGGTCTTTATGTGGTAGAAATCGACACTTTTAACGACATAAGAGGGCAATTATTCAAGCCATTTACTTCAAGTTTTTATTTAAACAACATTTGTAAAGACATAAATATCAATATAAAAGAAGTTTGGTTTACCAAATCAAAAATGAATGTAATACGAGCTATGCATTTGCAGACAGGAGAATTTGCCTGCGAAAAAATTGTTTCTATCATTCGAGGAAAAGTTCATGACGTAATACTCGATATTCGCAAAGAATCAGCAACTTACGGAAATATCTTTGACATTGAATTGTCGGAAAATTCACCAAAATCGCTTTATATTCCTATCGGCTGCGCTCACGGTTATCGTGTAATGAGCGATGAATCAATTGTTATGTACATGGCGACACAGGAACATTCGGCAAAAGACGATGTGGGCATAAAATACGATAGTTTCGGATTTGAATGGGGCATTGAAAATCCTATTATTTCGGAAAGAGATGCAAATTTGCCTCCATTTATTAAAATTTGATTATCTTTGAAATAAAATTAATTGTTATGAATAAGATATTAATTACGGGCGCAACAGGATTTGTAGGAAAAACTTTAATTCCGCAACTTTTTAATACATATAACAATATCGAAATTTTAACGGTAAATCGCAGTGTTGAAAAATCTCAAAATTTATTTAATAATTTAAAATGCAAACATATATTATCAACTGATTATAAAAGTATTATTGAGTTTAATCCTGATATTGTTATTCATTTAGCAACCCTATCGACAAGCCGCAATGATGCCGAAATTATACAACCAATGATTGAGGCAAATATCGAATTTGGAGTAAAATTACTTTCAGCGTTAACCGAATGTTGCAATTTGAAATTGTTTGTAAATGTTGGTTCGTTTGCCGAATATCGGTTGAGAACCGACAAAATCAGCGATGCTTATTTATATACGGCAACAAAATCAGCATTCCGCTATTTTGTTGATTATTACTCTAATTTGTCCGGTTTTAAATACATTACTGTCGTTCCATACACAATTTACGGAGGCGATTATACGGCAAAAAAAATTATAGATTATATCAGAGAATCGCTTGAATCGCAAACGCCGATAAAAATGACAAAAGGAGAGCAAATACTTGATTTTATACATATTAATGATGTTACCAATTTCTTTATCAAAACGATTGAATGTATGCCGAAAATAATCGAAAATATGCCGAACGGCGAAGAATTTTATATCGGCACAGGTATTGGCACTAAAATCAGAGATTTAGCAAAATTGATTGAAAAAACAGAAAATAAAACGTGTAATATCGATTGGGGAGGACTGCCTTATCGCCCGCTGGACGTAATGTATGCAGTTGCGCCAATAGAAAAGAACAACAATATAATAAACTGGAAATCAAAAATATCTATCGGAAAAGGCATTAAATTATAAATTATGGGAATAATATTTCGACAAAGCATAAAAGGCATAATAGTTCATTATATCGGAGCGATTATCGGTATGGTAACGTTGCTTTATATTCAACCGCGTTTTCTTACCACAGAAGAAATAGGCTTAATGAAAGTGCTTTACGAGTCGGGATTGTTAATTTGCGCTTTGGCTTTGTTCGGAACACCATCGTCTGCCATACGTTTTTTCCCATATTTCAAAAATAATAAAAATAAAGATAACGGATTTTTCTTTTATTTACTGTTATTACCTGCCATTGGCATTATAATTTTTATTCCAATTATATTAGCACTTAAAAATGTCATAATAGGTTTTTTTGCGGAAAAATCGGCTCTTTATGTTGAATATTTTAACTGGGTTATTCCGCTGATACTCTTTTTAATGTATTGGGCAGTATTTGAAACATATTCTAACATAAAGATGCGAATTGCAGTACCAAAATTAATTCGCGAAGTTGTGGTGCGTATTTTATTGCTAACTCTTTTTGTACTTTACGGATTTCATTT
>JAITOP010000229.1 GCA_031289895.1 Prevotellaceae bacterium | reverse complement strand
CGAAAATACATTTGTTCGGGCATTGCCACAGTACGGCATATATGAATATACGTAATGATAAAACAGCATTTTATAATGTAGCCGTAGAAAATAATGATATTTAGTATTTGGTATTTGGTATTTGGTCGTTAGTCGTTGGTCGTTAGTCGTTGGTATTTAGTCGTTAGTATTTAGTCGTTGGTCGTTAGTATTTAGTCGCTGGTCGTTATTAACACATTAATCACATTCTCACATTAATCACATTAATCACATTCTCACATTAATCACATTAATCACATTCTCACATTAATCACATTAATCACATTCTCACATTAATCACATTAATCACATTAATCACATTAGCACATTAGCACATTAGCACATTATCCTATTAATCACTAACCATTATTTTTAGTATATATCATATATATTTTATACATTTGCAAAAAATTTAATTTAGCGGTTATGGAAAGTAACGAAAAAAAACGAAAATTGATTGATATATCAGACAAGACGGGCAAGATTTTGGGTATAATGGCGGTGAAAAATAATATGAGTTTCAAGGCTTATATCGAAACATTGCTGGACGACAAGGCTGACGAATTGGTCGAAAATGAAAATTTTATCGTATGGAAAGACGAGAAAAAAGACAAAAATAAAAAAAATCTAAGCAAAACTAAATAAACAAATAACATGAACAAATACACAGGACTTACTGCCGACGAAGTAATTGTAAGCAGAAAAAATCACGGCGAAAACATTGTTACGCCACCAAAACAAACATCATTATGGAAATTATTTTTCGAGAAATTTAATGACCCTATCATTAAAATTCTTTTGGTTGCTGCCGTTTTATCGTTTGCAACATCATTTGTTACCAAAGATTTTATTGAAACTATCGGAATTGTGTGCGCTATAATTTTGGCTACTGGCGTGGCTTTTTGGTTTGAAACAGATGCTAAAAAACGTTTCGATATATTAAATAAAGTTAACGATGATATTCTTGTAAAAGTTATTCGCGATGGCGAAATTTGCGAAATTCCCAAGCAGCAAATCGTAGTAGATGACATTGTATTGATTGAAACAGGCGAAGAAATTCCTGCCGATGGCAAACTGTTGGAATCAATATCGCTGATGATTAATGAGTCAACTCTTACGGGCGAACCAATGATTTCGAAAACAACAAATTCCGAATTTTTCGACAGCGATGCAACATATCCATCAAATATGCTAATGCGCGGTACAACTGTGATAGAAGGCAGCGGAGTGATGAAAGTAAAAAGCGTGGGCGATAACACCGAATTTGGTAAAGTAGCCCAGCAATCGACAATAAAAAGCGATGAAAAAACGCCGCTGAATATACAACTGTCGCGACTTTCAACCTTCATTGGTCGTGCAGGAACGATACTTGCCGTTTTGATTTTCCTGATAATGATTTTCAAAGGAATTATCAGCGGCGGTTTGTTCAGCGGCACGTGGATTGATATTGCCAGCCATATTTTAAATTATTTTATGGTATCGGTAGTTATAATAGTGATGGCAGTTCCCGAAGGTTTGCCCATGAGCATTTCGCTGAGCCTTGCAATGAGTATGCGCAAAATGTTGAAAACAAATAATCTTGTACGTAAAATGCACGCCTGCGAAACTATGGGCGCAGTAACCGTTATCTGCACCGACAAAACAGGAACTCTTACCCAAAACGAAATGCGCGTTCATTCGGTTCTTAATTACGATATTAATTCGGATAACGCAATAATTGACGATTTGGTTGCGATAAACTCTACCGTATTTCTTGATAAAGACGGAAAAGTTATAGGAAATCCCACCGAAGGCGCATTGTTATTATGGTTGAAAGATAAAGGCAAAGATTATGCAGAGTTGCGCAACAGCGTTAAAATCGTTGACCAAATACCCTTTTCTACCGAACGCAAATATATGGCGACACTTGTTGAATATCCCAACGGAGAACGCAGAATATATCTGAAAGGTGCGCCCGAAATTGTAAAAACAATGTGTATTGATAACGATAATGACGAAATAATATCGGCGCAACTACGCGATTTTCAGAACAAAGCCATGCGAACGCTCGGTTTTGCTTATAGCATCTGCGATTGCGAAACTGCAACAGATGCAATAAATATCGACACTCTGAAATTTATCGGCATAGCGGCAATTTCCGACCCTGTTCGCCAAGATGTTCCTGCGGCAGTAAAAAGATGTTTGGATGCAGGAATAAAAATAAAAATTGTTACCGGCGACACACCATCAACAGCCTGCGAAATTGCACGGCAAATAGGGCTTTGGAACGATGAAACCGATAGCGATATAAACAGAATAACAGGTATAGAATTTGCCGAAAAAACAGACGAAGAACTTTTAACTATTATAGATGATTTGAAAATAATGTCGCGGGCGCGACCAATGGATAAACAACGACTTGTGCGCCTTTTACAGCAACGCAACGAAGTTGTAGCCGTAACAGGAGACGGAACAAACGACGCTCCGGCACTGAATTTTGCACAGGTAGGATTGTCAATGGGTTCGGGAACTTCGGTGGCAAAAGAAGCAAGCGACATCACGCTGCTCGATGACTCGTTCAGCAGCATAGCCACAGCAGTATTGTGGGGACGCTCGCTGTATCGCAACATTCAGCGGTTTGTAATGTTTCAGCTTACGATAAATTTTGCTGCGATATTTATAGTTTTCACAGGCGCAATTTTCGGTAGCGATTTGCCTCTCACGGTAACGCAAATTCTTTGGATAAATCTGATAATGGACACACTTGCGGCAATGGCATTTGCATCGCTGCCTCCAAATCCCAGAGTTATGAAAGAAAAACCGCGCAAAAAAACCGACTTCATAATAAATTCCTCAATGGCATATACAATTTTGGCGACAGGAATAATATTTGTAGGCGTTTTGCTGACAATGCTGTTTGTGTGGGGCAACAAAATATCGCCCTATCATCTTTCGGTGCTGTTCACGACTTTTGTAATGTTGCAATTTTGGAATATGTTTAACGTAAAGGCTTATGCAAGCGGCGGCTCGGCATTTGCAGCGTTAAAAAACAGCAAAATATTTATGGCGATAGCAGTTTGCATATTGGCAGGACAATTTTTTATTGTAGAATTTGGCGGCAAAATATTTCAAACCCTACCGCTAACCGCCGGCGACTGGTTGAAAATTATCGCAGGCACATCGCTTGTATTAATATTTGGCGAGATATTCAGATTGTTAAATAATAATGATTAGTTGTTAATGATTAATGATTAATGATTAATTGTTTGTTGTTAATTATTAATTATATTTGCATTATTAAAATAAAAAAGATATGGAAACGATTGATATTATGAAGAAGATAAATAGTTTGTCAATAGAACAGCGTATGCTTATTGCCGAGCGGATTATTAATTCCGTTCGCGAAGAGGAACACAAAACATCACTCGAAAATGCAGCAAACAGTCTTTACAAAGACTATGCGACAGACGAAAATCTAACAATTTTTACACAACTTGATTGCGAAAATTTTTATGAAACAAGGTGAAATCTGGTTGATAAATTTAGACCCTACTATTGGGGCAGAGATGAAAAAAACTCGTCCGGCAGTGATTATTAATGATAATGCTTTGGGTAAACTGCCACTGAAAATTATTGTGCCTATTACCGATTGGAAAGAACATTATAATGTAGCGTCGTGGATGATAAAAATAAAACCAAATCATCTTAACGGACTTACAAAAGATTCATCTGTTGATTGTTTTCAAATAAGATGTGTAGCAGAAAAGCGTTTAATAAAACGACTTGGATATGTTAAAATTGATGAAATAATAAAAATAAAAGAAGGAATAAGCACAGTTATTGGATTTTTAAAATAATACTTACTCCGTTCTCACGATATTTGTCATTTTCCAACTTTCGTATTTTACGAAATTGCAACCGACAAAAAAATTACGTTTTCTCTGTTAGCTAAATTGCAAAGTTTGCATACTTACTACTTTCGTAAAATATTCTTTTTATTTATTGATATTTGAAATATCTAAACCACTCGATGTATATATTCAGAATAATCGCGTATCATTGGTTTGTAGGCATGTGCCAAAAGTGGCGACGATATTATGAAATCGGCAGTTGAGCGGTTGCAGGCAGTGGGAATATTATATAAACTCGAAATTCGTAACAAGGCTTTTACATCAACATCGTGCGGTTGTGGTTGCATCGGGTCCCACAAAAATATGAGAATATCAATTTTGCCTTCAACAATCAGCGAACCCAATTGCTGGTCGCCGCCAAGAGGTCCCGATTTTAGTTTAGACATTTTTATTTTGCTCATTTCTTCTTCGCCAATATTTTTTCGCAAGGTTTCTTCAACCAAGCGTCCGGTTGTGCCTGTGCAAACCAAATTGTGGCGCATCAGCGTTTTGTAATTAAACTCAACCCATTCGATAATGTCTTTTTTTCTGTTGTCGTGAGCGACAAGCGCAATAGTTTTTTTCTCTTTCATATCTTAAAATTTTTCACAAAGGTAATAAAAAATTTTAGTCGTAAGTCGTAAGTTATAAGTCAAAGTCGTAAGTCGTAAGTTATAAGTTATAAGTCGTAAGTTATAAGTTGGTAAGCACGCAGATTAAACGGATTTACACAGATTTTAAATCTTAAAAAACTTTATATACTTTATATACTTCGCGGTATCCGTCATTGCGAGGGCTTAGCCTGAGGCAATCCGGTAAATTGCTTATTTACTCTGGATTGCTTTGCAAGCTCGCAATGACGAGAACTCAATTTATATCGGAGTTTAATATAACTTTAAAAACTTGATAAACTCCTCTCCCACTAACTACGACTTATGACTTACGACTTACGACTTATGACTTACGACTAACGACTAAAAAAAATTTTTCTTTTCAAATTTTTTACTACCTTTGCAGTCCCAAAATTATCCTTTAAGTTAAGGTTGTAATGGGGATTTATTTGAAAATCGAATAAATCTGAGTAGCAATTATTAGTTTAATAATTAAATGAAAACAATCAAATTAAATGGTCAGCCAAGAACCAATCTTGGTAAAAAAGACTGTAAACAATTGAGAAAACAGGATTTAGTTCCCTGTGTTATTTACGGCAACAAAGCGGAAAACACTAATTTTGTGTTGGTCGATAAAGAGTTGAAACCACTTGTTTATTCACCCTTTTCGTACATTGTAGAGGTTAATATCGATGGCAAAATTCATATCTGTGTGTTAAAAGATATACAATTTCATCCTGTATCGGATAAAATATTGCATATTGATTTTATAAATGTTGACGAAAGTAAACCTGTTTCGATTGATGTTCCGGTGAAAATCACAGGAAACTCCGAAGGTTTAAAACAAGGCGGTAAATTGCAGGTTTTGAACAGAAAACTTAAAGTATCGGCGTTATTAAACGACCTTCCCGACGAACTTCCTGTTGATATAACAAATCTTCAACTTGGAAAATCAATTTGCGTAGGCGATTTATCAATCGAAAAATTGAATATTTTAACACCCAAATCAAGTATTATTTGTTCTGTTAAAGTAACAAGAGCCGCCTTAGGAGCAGCCGCAGCAACCGAAGAAGTTAAAAAATAAACGAACCGATTAACGTGAAATATCTGGTTGTAGGTCTTGGCAATATAGGTGTTGAGTACGCCAATACAAGACATAACATAGGATTTAAAGCATTGGACGCTTTTGCAGAAGTGTCCAATGTTACTTTTAGTACGCTCAGATACGGCGCGCTTAGCGAAGTCAAAATCAAAGGTCGCTCTGTTTGGCTGCTGAAACCATCTACATATATGAATTTGAGCGGGAAAGCGGTTGCATATTGGTTGCAGGCAGAAAAAATTCCCATAGAAAATATGTTAATAATTGTAGATGATTTATCGTTACCTTTCGGGCAAATACGAATAAAAACCAAAGGCAGCGACGGCGGACATAACGGTTTGAAAAATATTAATGAGATATTTGGACACAACAATTACAACCGATTGCGCTTTGGAATAGGACACGATTTTTTGCAAGGCGGACAAATAGATTACGTGCTTGATGAATGGAGTAAGGAAGAAATAAAAATGTTGCCCGAAAAATTCAAAATAATACACAACGCTGTTACATCATTCGTTACCATTGGTATAGAACGAACAATGAATATTTTTAATACCAAAGAAAAACCAAAATCGGAAAACGAAAAAAATAATCTTTAACTCTTTATTACGTTAATTTTATGGAAGATGTGCGAATTGACAAATGGTTGTGGGCAGTGCGAATTTATAAAACTCGCAGCGAAGCGGCAGATGCCTGCAAACAAGGAAAAGTAATAATAAATAATATTGACTGCAAACCATCGCGAACAATAAAGACAGGCGAAATAATTACAATCCGCAAATTACCTGTCATTTACACCTATCGGGTTATTGATATTACAGGAAATCGACAGTCGGCAAAAAATGCAGTTCAGTATGTTGAAAATCTTACATCGCAGGAAGAATTGGATAAACTCGACAAAAAAAACCTTACCCTATTTGTCAGTCGCGATAAAGGCAGCGGACGCCCAACAAAAAAGGAACGCCGAACACTCGATAATCTAATGAATGAAATGTAATTAGTCGTAAGTCATAAGTTTTAAGTCGTAAGAGTCTATTTTTTATTATTGGCAAAAAATCTTTATAACTTTAAAAACTTTATAACTTTAAAAACTTTATAACTTTATACTATATAATATGCTGATAGCTAAACAAAAACGAAGAGAAAATATTGCCGAATACATTTTGTATCTTTGGCAGATAGAGGATTTATTGAGAGCATTGAATTTTGATGAAATACAAATCCGCAAAATCTTAGTTGAACCGTTGCAAGTTGACGAAAACACTAAAACGCAGGTAAATGCGTGGTATATGGGAATAGTTCAGTTATTGCAGTTCGAGAAAAAACAGCAATCGGGACACGCATCACATTCATTGCATCTGATTGCCGATTTAAACGATGTTCATTTGCACCTTTTGCAGCGCGACGAAAAATATGTAACCATTTACGATGCGGCAAAACCTTTGATAAACGATTTTGCCAAAAAATTGGAAAAACACGAAGAAAGCGAACTCGAACTTTGCTTTCACGCCTTATATGCCCGAATGTTGTTAAGTCTTAAAAACCAAGAAATTTCGACAGAAACGCAACAAGCCATAGATGTCATATCAAAAATGATTGCTTATTTATCGGCAAAATATTTGCGCTACGAGAGCGGGGAAGAAAAATGGGAATAATATGATAATTTGTTAATGTGAATAATGTGATAATGTGATTAATGTGAATAATGTGATAATGTGTTTAATGTGTTTAATGTGTTTAATGTGCGAATATGAATAATGTGTATGGTAAATATTTATTTTGCTATTTAACATAATATGTAAATAAATTATGTATTTATGATTAGATATTTTAATTTATTTGATTGTTTTTATTTGAAATCGTTGTTAAAATTAAAATAAATTAATTATGAAAACTATCAGATTTAATTGTATTGATTAATTTTTTGATGCTTTTTATTGGTATTTTTTTCATTCTCTTTCACATAGGAAGCGGTTTAATTTATTCGGAAAATTCGGAAATAGAATTATTGTTTAAAATTAGGTCATATTTAACCAAAATCCCGCTCTGTCAGCATTCTGTCGTCAGCGTACAATAGTCTAAGACACAATAAGTTGTGGCAAATTTGAATAAAAATGCAAGTCGTTGTGGTGTAATCGTCAGTCATAGCAGGACATCATTTTAAAAATGAGGTTGAACATAATGTGTTAATACGATTTATTGAATCGGAATAAAGCCGCATTCTAATATTATGGGATTTGCGTCCACCGACTGTAACCATTCGAATAATTTGTAAGCCATAGAATTATGGTTTAAATCGGAACGGATTGCAACGTGCACTTCCGCAATAAATGGATACGTTCCGCTTTTGACTGTTTCTTCATTTGGAAAAATGCCGTTAATAGAGATTTTAGGGACTTCGCTATCAGGTTTCCGCGCCAATACATCTTTGTAATTATTAAAGGTGTAACAAATGGCATTAATGTCATTTATCACTTCGTCAAAAACCCAAGCCATTGCTCCTATTTGGCTTTCAGGGAAATCTGCCATTTCCAAATCATTCATTACCAAACTTTTCATCACTTCCTCACTGCCCGAATTGCGGGGACGTGTGAAAACCTTTATATTTGCATCGTTGCCGCCGACTTGTTTCCAATTAGTTATTTCGCCTGTGTAAATTTTCTGCACTTGCTCAACTGTCAGCGATTTTATCGGGTTATCTTTATTGACGACAAAAACGAAAGCGTCTAAAGCAATCGATTTTTCAA
>JAITOP010000176.1 GCA_031289895.1 Prevotellaceae bacterium | reverse complement strand
TGCAAAAACCTCCTTCCTGTGAGATGACTTTGAAGTGTTAGCGTAGGCGATTATTTAAATATGGGGACTTTTCTTAGAGATACTAACTATATTACAGTGATTTCCCGCTTTCGTGATTGTTTGGGTTGGAGTACTGATTATGCAGAGCTACAGCTAACTGTTAATTATAATAATATGTATTCTTACTCCGCCGCCTACCCCAACCCTGCAAACAACGAATTGATTATCGACAAAATAGAAGAAAATAATACCGAAACAATAGCAACAAACATACAAACCACAAAAACCAAACAATCAGAAATAACAGTATTATTATACAGCAACAGCACAACAAAATTGGTGTACAGCAAAAATTACCCATCATCAGCAAAGCAGATAAAAATAGATACATCAAAATTGCCGAACGGCGTTTATTATTTGAATATTATTGAGAATGGCGAAACTATAAAACAGCAAACGATTATTGTTAATCATTAGTGAATAAATCAAAATAAAAAAGCTAACGCTTGCAAATATTTGCAGGCGTTTGTTTTTTATTGTTGTTTCAAAAATAATTTCATTCGCATTTTAATTGTTTAATTGTATTTATCGGGTCATTTGACATAAATATTGTGTTTCCTGCAACCAGCGCGTTTGCTCCGATTTCGTAAAGTCTGGGGGCGTTGTATAAATCTATTCCGCCGTCAACTTCGATAATTGCGTTCGCGTTTTTTTGTTGCAGTAATTCTTTTGCTTGGGCTATTTTGTTGTATGTGTTTGGTATAAATTTTTGTCCGCTGAAACCGGGGTTTACCGACATTATCAAAATCAAATCCAATTCGTTAATTATTTCAGAAAGTAAATTTACGGGTGTGTGCGGATTTATTGCAACGCCGGCTTTCATTCCGCACGAACGAATTTTTTGCAGCGTGAGATGTAAATGTGTGCAAGCCTCGTAATGTACGGTGAGATATTCAACGCCTGCCTCGTGAAATTTTTCGATATAATTGTCGGGATTTACAATCATCAAATGTGCATCAAGAGGTTTTTTTGCATATTTTTTGATGTATTTAATCACCGGAAAACCGAACGAAATATTGGGAACAAAAACGCCATCCATTATATCCAAATGAATCCAGTCGGCTTGGCTGTTGTTAATTTTTTCTATTTCGTTGCCGAGATTTGCAAAATCGGCGGCTAATACCGAAGGTGAGATAATATGTTTCATAATTCAATGTTTTAATTATTATCGTGTTTACAAAATTTCTTGATTATCGAATATGCATCTTCAATTCCAAGTTCTCCCGATTTGCTTATGTCTATGCAGCCTTTTTCGGTATCTTTAAGATAAATAAGCACAAGTCCGCGATTAAAATATGCTTCGGCAAAATACGGATACAGTTCTATTGCTTTGGTGTAGTCGTTAATTGCTTCGGGCATTTGTTGCGACAAGCAGTTCATATTTCCTCTGTTGTAATATGCGTAAGTGAAATCGGGCATAAGTTTAATCATTTTGTTGAGGTCGGATATTGCATCTGTGTAATTCAGTATTTTTATTTCTTGTTTTGTTTTTGCTTTGCCTACTCCGCTGTTGTCGAGAACTATGGTTTGAATGCTGTTGTCGATTGACGATACAAAATCGGTCATTTCGCTGTTTATTGCGCTGCGATTGAAATACAAAAACGGATTTAAATGGTCAAATTCAATGGCTTGGGTGTAATAATTCATTGCGCTTGTATATTGCTGCAACTGTCCCTGTAATATGGCTTTGTCGAAATATAATGTCGAATTTTCTTTGTTAGATTGCGCTATGTGGTCGTTTACTAATGAATCAAATTTTATAATATCATTTGTTTTCAGCTTGCTTTCTTTGTTGCTTAGGTTTATTGCAAACAATACGCCGGCTTGTTTTGTAAATTCATCAAGTTTGGGATAAAAATATTGTTTATTCAGCGGTTGTTTATTTTCGGGAACTCCGGCTGCAAATCTGTACAGAGGTTTAATTGTTATATCAACTTTGCGGTTTGTGAGTAAATCCTGCACAAAATTTTTCTTTGAAAAATCGGCATCAAGAGCGAGCAATTTGTTATATTGTTTACTTGTGTCGGCAAAATTATCAATCGAAAGGCTGTCGGCAAATTTTACGCGAAAATCTTTAATTTTTTGCTGAGCAGTTTCGTAATCTTTTTCTGCACTTGCAAGTTGTCCGGTTTGAGTTTTTAAGTACGACCGATTTATATATGCGTTTGCAAAATCGGGATAAAGTTCTATTGCTTTGCTCAAATCGTCAATAGCCTCGTGTTTGCGGTTTAATTGCGAAAGTACAAATGCCCGGTTGTAATAAACAAGCACGTTGTTGGGGTTAAACGATATTACCTTGTTGTAATCTTCCAAAGCACTATTCAAATCGCCTTTTTCGGAGAATATAAGCGCGCGGTTGTAATATGTAAGCGAATTGTCGGGGTCGATTTCCAAAACTTTATTCAAATCGCTAAGTGCTTCGGGAATTTTTTTGTCTTCGTAATACAAAAGCGCTCTGCTGAAATAACTTAGCGTATTTGTAGAATCCAATTGTATTGATTTATTGAAATCGTAAAGGGCTTTTTCGTTTTCCTTTTTCATTGCATACACTCTGGCGCGGCGCGAGTAAACATCCGAATCGAAAGGGTTGAGAAGTATCGCCTGATTGTAATCGTCGATAGCGCGAATGGTATCTTTCAGCAGCAGAAAACACGTTCCGCGATTTATGTAAGTGTAATATTCTTTTGGCTCGTAGCGAATATATTTGTTGAAATCTTCGATGGCTTTTTGAAATTGTTGTTGCAATAAAAAATTTATCCCGCGCGAATAATATAATCCCGAAAAATTAGGTCGCAGCAAAATTGCCTGTTCCAAATCGAGCAGTGCTTTATCGTATTGACCTGCTTGTCCATACGAAATTGCCCGATAATGATAAGCCTGTGTAAAAACAGGATTCAGTTCTATTGCTTTTGAAAAATCCATTTGCGAGCCGTAAAAATCGCCAAGATTATATTTTGCTATTCCGCGAAAAAACAAAGCCTCATACAATGAAGTATCGGCTTTTATTAACGTATTAAATGTTTCAATCGCCATAGCATATTTACTGTCAATCAACTGTTGACGACCACGAAAAAAGAATTGTTCTTTATCATATTGTGCTGATACATTGCCAATAAAGAAAAGAAAAATTATAACGATACCTGATATTTTTCTAAGTTTCACTTTGTAAATTTTAAAAAGTTATATACAAATATAATCTGTAATTTTGGAATAATAGCAACCTCTTAACAAAATTTGGCAAAAAAAGGTGGAATTGGGTATTTGGTCGTTGGTATTTGGTATTTGGTCGTTAGTATTTGGTCGTTAGTATTTGGTCGTTAGTATTTGGTCGTTGGTATTTGGTCGTTGGTATTTGGTCGTTGGTATTTGGTCGTTAGTATTTGGTCGTTGGTCG
>JAITOP010000175.1 GCA_031289895.1 Prevotellaceae bacterium | reverse complement strand
AATGCGGTTCCCGATGCCGACGAGCAGGTTGTAAAATTGTTTGCCGAATATGTTGACACAAGTCCCGTATAAGGGAATTTTGAAAACGACAAATATTCGCTTCCTATTTTTCCGTTTTTATCCGATAAGTATGCTTCGGTAAGTGCAACGTGTGATAGTCCCATTCCGTCTCCTATAAAGAGAAAAATATATTTGGCTTTTTTATTGCTTTGAGCTAAACATGCACTACAAACCATAATAGTGCATAAAATTAAAGATATTGTTTTTTTCATTTTTAAAATTTTTATTGAAAAATAAAAAGAGGTGCGCTAAACACCTCTTTTCATTATTAATTTTTAATATTATTCTGCTTTTAACGCATTGTACATAATTCTCAATGCACTGCTACGTCTAAGTTCTTCTTTTACATCCGATACTACACCCATTTTTGTATCTTTATCTACTTTAAGGGCTGTTGTCATATACGGCTGGTCTTTTTCGTCCAAACCTTCGCGATAAGCAGCAATAAATTTACCAATATCATCAACCGTTTTAATAGCATCGCCTAAGCAGATACGTGTATCCGTTCCATAACGCGCTTGTTCTGATGGTATCGGTGTACCAATGTTGATATAAACAGTAAGGTCTTTACGTTCCAATTTTGTTACTTCCGTTGCTTTCGGAACATTGGTTGTTACTTTTACATCGCTTTCGCGCATCGTTGTTGTTACCATAAAAAAGAATAACAAGATAAACACAATGTCACCCATAGATGCGGTGCTAAATCCCGCAATCTTTTTTCCTTTATTTCCTGTGAATTTTGCCATTGTCCTTCCTCCTAATTTCTTCTTTTACGTGTATCTTTCGGCGGTGATTCCGATATTCTTTGAGCATAAATTTTCTTCCCAATAAAATCGCGCTGTACCTCGTTTAATTCGGAAAATTTTCTGCCGAATCTTTCTTTAGATGCTTCATCACGCAATTCGCTGTATGCCGCTGTAAGTTCGTTTTGCACTCTTAAATAAACATCGAAACTTGTACTGCGTGCATTTTGTAACGAAATAACTGCCTCGGTTGCCATAACGGGTTTTACTATACCCGGTATATTCGGTATATCTTCTGTTACTTCTTTTTTGCTTGATTTTGTAGGGTCATTTGCAGGGTTAGCAATAAATTCCTTCGCCACAGCTTTTAAATCCTTAATATCCACTATTCTTGAGTTTACAGAGAGTCTGTCCTGACCATCAACAAGTACCGATAGTACATTGTGAGGTTTAACCTTATTTTCTGGTGGAGGCAAATTCTCATCTGGTATTTGCGGTAAAATACGATTTATACCCATACTCTCATCCATACTGGATGTCATCAAAAAGAAGCAAAGCAAAAGAAACGATATGTCTGACATACCGGCACCGTTTAATTCGGGCATTCCTTTCTTCCTTTTTGCCATAGTTTTTTTCTTTACAAAATTATTTTTTTACTACTCCTTTAAGTGCTGACCACACAACAGCTACAAATGCCAACAATAAGGCTATTTCAACTGCAATTATGTTCATACTTGCTATAACAGAACTTCCTACGTATCCTTCTTTTTGTATCGGATTCATAGCCCTCATTACTTCTTCTGTATTTTCATCGGGTTTGCCTTTTGACAGAACATAAACAATGCCAAAAGCAACAATAATTCCAACAATAACAAATAATGTCCGTTTTATCATTTTCGGATTATTGAGTATTGAAGGAAGTGGCATTACTAATGCCAAAACCACAGTAACAAGCAACAATAAAACTGTCCACCAGAATAATGGATCTACAAATTTCGATTCACCGCTTGTTATGGCAGTGGTATTAGCAAATGTAAATACTCCCACTATAATAGAAACAACAAAAAGAACTATGGTTACTATATTTAATGTTTTTCTTGACATGATTTTATTTGTTTTTGTATTTTATAACCAAATCTACAAGAGTAATTGATGCATCTTCCATTTTGTTAACGATGGTATCAATTTTTGCAAGAATGTAATTGTAGAAAAGTTGAAGTATGATAGCAACAATAAGACCGGCAACTGTGGTGATAAGAGCAACTTTCATACCGCCGGCAACAACCGTTGGAGAAATTTGTCCTGCGCCTTCAATAGCATTGAACGCTTGTACCATACCGATAACTGTTCCTAAGAATCCTAACGACGGAGCAATAGCGATAAACAATGCAATCCACGAAAGATTGCTTTCTAATTTACCCATTTGCACTCCACCGTAGTTAACAACTGCTTTTTCTACCATCTCAACACCTTCGCTTGCGCGGTCGAGTCCTTGATAAAAAATACTTGCTACCGGACCGCTGGTATTGCGGCAAAGGTCTTTTGCAGCCTCTACGCCACCGCTTGTAAGTGCGTTTTCTACATCATCAACAAGTTTTTTCGTGTTTTTATCGGCAAGATTTAGATAGATAATTCTCTCTATTACAAATGCTAAACCAAGAATAAGACACAGAATAATCGGCGTCATAAACAACGGACCGCCGTCAATGAAGTTTTTCTTTAATACTTGATGCAAAGGAACAGCAGTTTCTTCTACTGCGTCTTGTGCGATTGCTAAATTTGCAGTAATGGTTGCGCCCATTGCTGCTAAAAACATAAATAGTTTTTTCATGACATTTTAAAATTTAATTTTTTTTTAATTTGTTTGTTTTTTATTAAGTTCAATATTATTTTTTTTACTTTTTTATTATTTATTTTTTATCAATTTTTTATCAGTTTGAAAGCACTAAATTACAAAAAAAATTTGTTATAACAGCAAAATATTAAGAAATTTCTCCGCGTAACGATTTTTGTAAATTCTCCTTAATTTGGCTAATTGTCTTATTATTAGCCAATAAGAACTCCATTTTTGTTATTGCTGCTTCAAACGTCATATTTTTTCCACAAATAACACCTGTATTTTTAAACAAAATTCCTGTTTCGTAACGTTCCATTTCTACGCTGCCCACTTGACATTGACTAATGTTTAGCACTATCAAACCTTTGTCGATTGCCGATTTAAATTTCATTAAAAATTTTTCGGATGTTGGCGTATTTCCCGAACCAAATGTTTCAATTACAATTCCTTTTAATCCATTTATATTTAATATGTTATCAATGAAATCGCAATTTATGCCGGGAAAAATTTTTAAACCTATAACAGACGTGTCCATTTGTGTGTAAATTTTTAACACTTTGTTCGATTTTGGCTTTGCAATTGCAGGCAAATTATATTTAATTTCTACGCCCGATTCTGCCAACGCAGGATAATTGTACGAGCGAAATGCATTAAAATTTTCGGCACTGTGTTTTGTTGTGCGGTTGCCGCGAAATAATTTATCTTCAAAAAATATGCAAACTTCGGGAACTATCGGCTTTCCGCTTTGTTGCGATGCTGCAATTTCTATCGCCGATAAAATATTTTCTTTTCCGTCTGTGCGCAACGAATCTATTGGCAATTGGCTGCCTGTAAAAATCACGGGCTTGTTTAAATTTTCAAGCATAAAACTTAATGCCGCCGCCGAATATGACATTGTATCCGTTCCGTGAAGAATTACAAATCCGCCATATAAATCATAATTATTTTTTATAACTGTTGCGATGTTTGCCCAAAACTCGGGCTGCACATCCGAAGAATCAATAGGATTTTTAAACGAATGTGTATCTAATTTATATTTGAATTTTTTTAATTCGGGAACTTCTCGCTCTATTTCGCTAAAATCAAACGGAATAAGAGCGCCTGTTTTTGCGTTTCGTTTCATTCCTATTGTTCCGCCTGTATATATTACGAGTACTGAGGTTTCCATGTTTTGTTATGCCAATTTTGTGCGCGAAGGTATAAATAAATTATGATTTAGAAAAAAATAAAAAGTTTGAAAGTTTGTAAAGTTTGAAAGTTTGTAAAGTTAGAAAGTTTATAAAGATTTTAAAATCAAAAAAAATCTGCGTAAATCTGTTTCATCTGCGTTATCTGTGTGCTTTTTCAAATCAACAAAAAACAATAGTTTTAACGTTTTAAAGAAAATATTTTCTCAGCATTTTTCGTTGTTTTTTCTGCAATTGTTTCGATGTTTATTTTTTTTATTTCTGCGATTTTTTTTGCTATTAAAATGATGTTTGCGCTTTCGTTGCGTTTGCCTCTAAACGGCGTGGGAGTAAGGTAAGGCGAATCTGTTTCTACAACAATTTCGTCCATCGTCATTTTTTCAACAATATCGGCGATGCCCGAATTTTTAAATGTTACAATTCCGCCCAATCCGAAATAAAAATTTTTATATGATTTTATTTTTTCATAATCGGCTACAGTTCCCGAAAACGCATGAAAAATTCCACGTGTATTTAAATCGTTGCGCTTGTCGAGAATTGCAAAAATTTCGTCGAACGAATTTCGTGCATGAATAATTACAGGCAAATTATATTCGGCGGCAATTTCAAGCTGACGCTCAAAAACCAATCGTTGCCAAACAATATTTTCTGTTGTCCAGTAACAATCAATTCCTATTTCGCCAATAGCGACAAACGAAAAATTTTTGATAGTTTTTTCAACAAAATCAAGTTCCTGCTTATATGTTTTTTCGTTAACAGACGTGGGATGCAGACCTATTGCCGAAAATATTTTTTGCGGATAACGCAATTGTGCCGACATCATTTTTTCAAATGACGATTGTTCTATCGCCGGAAAAATAAATGTATCGACACCCGCGCTTTCGGCTCTGGCAATGGTTTCGTCAAAATCGTTATCAAATTCTTCTAAATATAAATGTGTATGTGTATCTGTCATTTTCGCTAAATATTTTTCTGCGTTTTATATTTTTTTCAATGTATATGATTTGCCCGGAAGACTTTTTATATATCCGCCAAACTCAAGCGTGAGAAGCATTGCCGACAGTTGCGACATAGGTACTTTTGTTTCGTGCGAAATATTATCAATAGTATCCGTATCTGTTTTTTTCAGATGATTTATTATTATCATTTCTTTTTCGCTAAGCGTGTCAAACAGTGGCAGTTGCTTAGGTTTATCGAGTTTTGACATCCATCCTAAAACATATTCAATATCTTTCATCTCTTCAATCAAAGCGGCTTTGTTGGTTTTTATCAGCCAATTGCAACCGGCGGAATATTCGTCGCCCACGCGAGCCGGAAATGCCAAAACATCGCGGTTGTATGATGTTGCAATGTCGGCTGTAACAAGCGCTCCGCCTTTTTTGCCCGACTCAACAACAATTGTTGCATCGGCAAGTCCGGCAATGATTCTGTTTCTACTCAAAAAGTTTGTTCTGTCGAATTTTGCTTGCGAAGTAAAGTCGGTAATCAACGCGCCTTGTTGTATTATTTGGCTTGCGATATTTCTGTGCTGTGCAGGATAAATCATGTTAAGCCCCGTTCCCATTACGGCTACGGTTTTCAATCCGTTTTGCAAAGCCGATTTATGTGCGCACACATCTATTCCGTAAGCAAGCCCGCTGACAATAACAGGTTTGTGCGTTACAGCCAAATCGGCAATAAGTTTTTCGCACACTGCTGTTCCGTAATCGGTAGATTTGCGAGTGCCTACAATGCTCAAAATTTTAGCCGAATTAAAATCAACATCTCCTTTCGAAAAAAACACAACAGGACTGTCATCGCACAATTGCAACCGTTTAGGATATTCTTTTTCGGTATAAACAAAGGTTTTTATTTTATTTTTTTCTATGAAAATTATTTCTTTTTCTGCAATTTTCAACGACTCATCGCGATTTGACAAAATAGAATTAACCAGCACATCTCCTATTCCCAAAATTTTACTCATCACCGCTTTTTTTTCGAAAAAAACAGCCTCAATACCGCCGAAAAAAGCAATAAGTTTTTTTGCCGTAACGCTGCCCACGTTCGGTATATGCTCAATAGCGATGTAATATTTCAATAATTCTGAAAGCATTATGTACAATAAAATATTTTGTAAAAATAGCAAAAAATTATAAAACGGTAAAATTGGTCGTTGGTATTTGGTCGTTAGTCGTTGGTCGTTGGTATTTAGTCGTTGGTATTTAGTCGTTGGTATTTAGTCGTTGGTATTTAGTCGTTGGTGTTTAGTCGTTGGTATTTAGTCGTTGGTATTTAGTCGTTGGTATTTAGTCGTTGGTATTTAGTCGTTGGTATTTGGTCGTTGGTATTTAGTCGTTGGTATTTAGTCGTTGGTATTTAGTCGTTGGTATTTAGTCGTTAGTATTTGGTCGTTGGTATTTGGTCGTTAGTATTTGGTCGTTGGTATTTGGTCGTTGGTATTTGGTCGTTGGTATTTGGTCGTTGGTATTTGGTCGTTGGTATTTAGTCGTTGGTATTTGGTCGTTGGTATTTGGTCGTTGGT
>JAITOP010000165.1 GCA_031289895.1 Prevotellaceae bacterium | reverse complement strand
TTTGTAGTTTTCTATCAGTTCAGGGCGATTTTCTCCGCCGTATTTTATTGCTTCCGAAACGGGCAAACTTTCTACTACCGACCAGCGCAAACCATATTTTTCAATATAATTTTTCAAATCATTAATATCTTCGGATGTCCAAATTGCGCCGTTTGGAACACCGTGTAATGATGTTACAATACCTTCTACGCCAATCTGTTTAAGCATATCAAGCGTAATGTTATCTTTTTTTCCAAACCATCTCCATGTTCTTTCCATAATATTTTTTTTATTTGTTTTTTGTTTATTTGTTTTAAGATTTTTAAGGGGATTAAGATTTTTAAGTTGTTAATTGTTAATTGTTAATTCTTAATTGTTAATTGTTAATTCTTAATTTTTAATTTTTAATTCTTAATTCTTAATTTTTAATTCTCCTTTCGTTATTTTTCGGGAAAAATGATTTTATAATTTCCGCTTAGGTGCATAAATGCAAACAGTTGCAGTAAGCCATCGTAATAGGCATCAAAGTAGCCATCGTTGAATGGTTTGTTTTCCAAGTCCCAAAGTTGAGCAATAAATTCGTTGCTTTTGGGGTGGTTGCATACGAGAGAAACGGCTGCAACAGTTGCCTGTAAGCCAATGCCGTGTCGCAAAGCTGATTTTCCGCCTGCAGGCAAAATCCAATCGGGCTTGCTGCCGTCGGTTTTGTATTGGTCAACAAATGTTTTTACGCCTTGCAGATACAGAAAATTCTGAAAGGTTTTGCCATACCACTGTTGCCATTCTTTGTCGGCACAACTCCACGAATAATCAAGCGTAATGTTCAACGGCACGCGCCACGAATCAAAACGAAAGGCATCGTTGCGGAAAGTGCGTCCATTAAAACTGCGTTCCATAACAGAGCCATCGTAATTGTTTTGGTCGGCATTGAGTGCTGTTTTTGAATCAACAGATTTATGAAGATAGGCTCGTGCGCTGTCGGCACAGGCAAGCCAAAAATCGCTTCTGCCATCGTTTGCCCAACGCGCCCACACTTCGTAGAATGCGGGAATGTGGTAGGAAGGGTCTGTCCAGCCGCTTCCTGCACCGTCGGGAACAAAAGTAATGAGTTTATGAGCGGTATCAACAAAATTGGCGATATTGCCTGTGCCGTCTTTGGCAAAAGCACAATCAAGAATATATTGCGCCTCTTTCAAATATTCAGTTCCCGTATCGTTTCCCCAGCGGTTGGCTGCAAATATCAAAGAGGTAATGTAATACAGTTCACCATCGGAAGCCGGTCCTTGCGAATTGCGAGTGCCGTCGGTTTTACAACTCCATGCAAAATATCCTTTCGATGCGCCTTCGTGATGCTGCATATATTTAACACTCCATCGCCACAGACGGTCAAAAATATCTTTGCGGTTAAATTGTACGGCAATCATCATTCCATACGACATTCCTTCGGTGCGCACATCATGATTTTTCAAATCTGAAATATATGCCATAGAATCGCCGACTTCAAAATACACTTTGTTTTCGCCTTCAAATATCTGATAAAACAGATTGTTAAGTTTTTCATCTATTTCCTGTTGCGGATAACCTGCTTCGGCAAACAGATTACGATATTTTTTAGTTTCAAAAGCGCCTTTGTCCCAAGCCGTCAATTTTTCTTTTATCGGTGTGGGATTGCTGTATGTGTACATTCCCAACACAACGCCTGTAAATCCGCCGGCAACCTGAGTGCTTAAATTTTTTGCATCAATATCTTCTGCTATGCTAATCCACTCAACACCTTTATCATACGATGCAAAGAATGAATATTTATCTTTTTTTCCAATTATCTTTAATGATAACGATTTTTCTACATCCGAATCGGGAATTTCTACCTCAGCCAAGCGTTTAACCGTTCCCTCCGAACGATTTAATATAATACAAGGTTTTCCTTGCTCATTCAATGTTTTTCCAAATACAAAATTATACGATTCTTTTTGATAACACACCAATCCTGCTATATCGCCTTCTTTTACAGGCTTATAATCAAGTTCTGTCTGCGTTTCAAAAGTAAGATGTTGCTGCCGCGCACCTATAAAAGCAGGATGAGATGCCTCATAAATAGTGTGTTCTGTTGATTTAATTTTCAGTTTTCCATCGGCAACAGACCACCAAGCCGATTGCGGCGGAGTGCGAATAAACAGCCAGCGATTGTTTAAAATATCGCTGTCAAATTCATCTCTCCACGCAAAATTTCCTTTGTAACTATCGGGATTCGACAATAGGTTTGCTTTTTCAACAATGTAAGGCACAACGGTTTGCGGTGGAAGTATCACAGGATATTCATCATGCCATTCAACAGGCAGCAAAAACGTTTCGCGACCTGTGTTAAAATAATTATCTTCGTAAGGACGACAAGCAAGAAATATAGCGTACCAATCGCCTTCGGGTGTTTGCACAAGGTCGGCGTGTCCGGCGCAGGTTATAGCATTTTCACGATTGTTGGGCAAATCGCGCTGTGTTAATATTGGATTGTTTTTCCATGCGATATAAGGTCCCATCACATTATCGGCGCGAAAAATAACTTCCGAATGGTCAACGCTTGTACCGCCTTCGGCACACATCAGATAATAATATCCGTTGATTTTATATAAATGCGGAGCTTCAATCCAAATAGGATGCTTGGCTTTATCTGTTCCGCCGTCCACAATTACTTTCGGTGTACCGAATGTGGTATCGGCATTCACATCATATTCGTGAATCCAAATGGCGCGATGCCCTTCCCATTCGGGCGTTCCTTGCGGAGCATCGTTGTGTACGATATAAGCTTTGCCATCATCGTCAAAAAACAGCGATGGGTCTATGCCGCCTACTTTGGGCAATGCAATAGGGTCTGACCAGTTGTTTTGTTTCGGGTCGCTTGTTTTTACAACAAAATTTCCAATGCCGTCAACGCAGGTATTAATCAGATAAAACATATCGTTATGCGAATTATATGTGATTGCGGGAGCGTATATTCCGCCGCTAAGCCGTATTCCATCAAGCTGAAGTTGCGATGGGCGATTAAGAACATGCCCAAGTTGCACCCAATTCACCAAATCGTTACTATGAAAAATGGGAATGCCCGGATAATAAGCAAACGATGATGTAACTAAATAATAATCATTACCTTTACGGCAAATGCCCGGGTCGGGATAAAATCCGCTTAAAACAGGATTTTGATATTCGCGTAAAGCGTCAACCGCTGCAAATGTTGAGTCGCAGCCTTTGTATTCAAAATAATTGAATGTTGCCTCTGCTGCATTATTGTCAGACTTTTTGCATGATATCACATTAAAAGCTACTGTAAATGTCAAACTTGTAATCATTGCTATTTTTAATATTTTCATAATTTATTAATTTTTGTATTCTTTATTCCGTATTTAGTCGTTAGTATTTAGTCGTTAGTATTTAGTCGTTAGTATTTAGTCGTTTTTTAATTCTTAATTCTTAATTCTTAATTCTTAATTTTTAATTCTTAATTCTTAATTCTTAATTTTTAATTAAAAGTCCGAGCCATACTGCGGCAAGACACACAAAAACACTAAAAAAAATATATGCAAATGCTGTTGTGTA
>JAITOP010000163.1 GCA_031289895.1 Prevotellaceae bacterium | reverse complement strand
TCTTCACCGACTTTTCGTATCACTTCGATACTCTTTTTGTTGTTCGGTATTTCGTTTATTTTTATCATTTTTTTATAATTAGTATTTAGTCGTTAGTATTTGGTATTTAGTCGTTTGTTTATTTTTTATTTTTAATTTTTAATTCTTAATTTTTAATTCTTAATTTTTTTATTACCTTTGTCGTGCTAAAATGATTATGCGCTTCATTGCGTACTTTCAAAATATCTGAGTAGCATCATTGCGGACAGATAAACAAGCACAGCGCGCTTCATTGCGTAGTTTCAAAACCTCTCTTTGAGAGGTTTTTTTTATGGTAATATGCTCCATGATTTATTAAAAATGTAAGTACTATCACTCGCTTGATTAATTAATTTCAATTTTACAAATACTATATTACTTCTACCTGCATCGGTCATCAGCTGAAATCCTATAATTGCACTTGCATAGCTATAACCCGAAGTACCACCGTGTTGCATTTTATTAGGCTTCAATCCGCCTCTTCTCAAATGTTCAAAGAATATGCCGTTGCCGGGCGCAATGGTGGAGCAAAAATATTCGCAATACATTTGGGGAGTAAAATAAAATTCGGGTGAGCCGGGATTCATTAAACAAAATTCATGCAAATCTTCGTTAAGATGCTGCATATCCGGCGAGCCGAAAGGAAACTCCCAATATCTGTGTTCAATCCATTTATTATTCAGAAATTCACGGCGGCGCGTGTAGGCAAATTTCTTTGACTTCATGCGGTAAAATTTGAATGTGCCATCAGACTTTTTAGCTCTACCCGCTGCACGGTTGCCGCTTTGCCGTAACATCACTATTCGGGGATTATGCTGCAAAAAGGCTGCGTTAGCGGGATAATTTAATCTGACAACAATAGCTCCACGCGGTCGCCCAATGTTAGGATGCATAAGGCTGCTAACATCTTCTTTTACTATTTGCAAGGTCAAAGTAGGAATGACTATGCCCGGCTCTGTGTTGCCTCCTAAACTTGACGCCGGCACTTGCGCCCACTGTCCGTTTTCTACACCTACAAGTTTTGTGTTTGCCGTTGGATTCTGCAAAACAGGTACGTCGTTTATGTTTATTGATTCTGCCATATTTTTATGCTACTAAATAGTTATTATTTATGTCGATTATGTATTTGTTGTTGTTGTCGATTAGATATATTGCGTCATTACCGGTGTCTATGTAGATATTTGTATCTAAATTCAGATACATTGAAGCTACTGCCGGTCGGTATGAAAATTCAAACGATTTTATTCTGTTCTTTATCGAAGTTTCGGCTGTAACTTCGTCAATTATTATAGGTTGCAATTTTGCTTCGGCAAATAAATATCGGTTTTTTGCAGCAAAAAAGTCTTGCATCCATGCGGCATTTTCGTAAGTTATATTACCGGTGTTTTGGGTGCGAATGTCTTTTTTATCAATAAAAAAAGTACGCTCGGTGTCGCTCATGAGCGCGGTTTCGGATGTAAATTCGGGTGTATGTTTTACATCGCCTGTGCATCGCAGAGTATCTATTCCGCCGAGCGAATTTTCAAACAGAAAATATTGCTCGTCCGGCAATTTCTGTACTATCTTATAATATTGATATTTAGATATTATTTCGCTGTCGGGGTCGTCGGCTGCCGTAATAAATATTTCGGCTTGTTGCGGTTTTTCGCTAAAATTATTTATGAAATAATTTACGTTTATCGTTACGCAAATATTTGCTTGTAAGTTAGTTATTTTAACTGTTTGATTTGTTCCGTCGGCAAAGTAGGCTGTAATAAAAGCATAACAGTTTTTTGTTGCAAAATACGTAAGATATTCAGGCTGAGTATCTGTAATAATTTTTTGGCGTTCTTGCCATGTCAGAAAATTTTTAGTAAGAAAAGCAACAGGCGCCAGCGACAAATCGCGGACGCCTGTGCGTAATGCAGAAAAATTGTAAACAGAGTTGTTTATATGTAAAGCAAACGTTTTAAGTAAGTTGGTTTGTGTAATAATATTTAAGTTAGGAACTGTAAATATCAATTCGTTAATAATAATATCAGAAATATCAAGCGCCACGCGATTGTCAAAATCGGGTGTGTATGTTTCATCAATCAGCTGCTTAGTACCTGCAAGCACCTGAACGCGAACATCATCTTCCGATTCGATAATCACTTTCGGAAGATTGCCGGACAAACATAGTCCTTCGGGTTTTGATATTATTGTTGCCATAATTTACGTATTCACGTATTCTGTATTTGGTCGTTGGTCGTTAGTATTTAGTCGTTAGTCATTTTTAATTTTTAATTCAAAAGTAGTATTAATCACTAATCACTTACCATTAACCATTATTAAATATTGTGCAAATATATTGGTTGTTTGTGTTTGATTAAAGGACAATTTTTTGGTAATGTTTAGTTTTTTTAAGGTTATTAAGTTGATTAAGGTGTTTAAGTCGTTATTAATCATTAATCACTAATCACTAATCACTAACCATTAACCATTATTTAGATTTTGGTTCAAGCCATGTTGTATATGTTGTTGTTTCTAATACACTATATATGCCAGAACTTCCATAATTTCTGATTTCACAAGCACATTGTTGTACATGATATCTTCCGCCTGCGTTATATTGGGCTTCGGTTGGCGGTTGATATGTACGTACATCAGGTGGATATTCTGTGATGAAAAATACTATACCGCTGCCATATTTATTTTTTGCATAGGCTATTACTTCATCTCTATTATTATCGCGAATCCAATAGTATTGAGATGTATTAAATTCGGGGATACGTTGTTCATCTTCCAGATTATAAGGTTTTAACAATCTAAGACTTAAAAACTCGGCTTCGGAAATTATAATGCCTTTATTACTAATATTATATTTAATATTAACAGGCAAAACAGGCGTTCCGTTAATTAATTTTGGAGTGCAGATATTAAATCTTAAAAAATCTGAAACAGGCATATTTAATTTGCAATTTATTTTTCGGAAAGCATGACGCAATAAGGCATCGTATTCTTTCCAAAATCGTATAAACAAGCCTTTTGCACCTGCATATTGTAAAGACAAATTGCCTGTTAAATTGCCGCTAAGGTCGTAACATAAAGGCGTTCCGAGATATATTTTATTCGACTGCATTCCTCTGTCGAAACAAAACATAATTTTGCAATCACCATCTTTTTCTTCGGATATTTCCTTGCCTTCTTTTATTCCTGTATTCAGATGTTGTTTATTGCCAATCAGCGGAAAATGATAAGCAAAAGTAGGTCGAGGGCGTTCACCTACGGTTTTTATAAATAAAGGAGTTTGTTCGTCTTGCGAATTTCGTTCGTCATATTCCAAATCTGCAGTTTTTTTATCATAATTAAAGAAAACACTACCTATGTTTTTGATTGATACCGAAGTATCTTCCGAAATTTGTTTATAAACTTTTCCTATTGATTTTCTTATAACTATTTCATTTACAAAGAAATTAGCCGTTGCAAACTGCGATTCGTTTGCTTCGGAAATATATATATTTTCATATACTAACTGTTCAAGCGTTTCGGCAGCAGGCTCAGCCGATTCGAGAGTAGTGCCGGCAGATAATTTTATTTGTTTAAAAGGTTCGTGTGAAATAATCGGAGTTTCAACAACAAATTTTGAAATATCTGCATCAGGAGTAAGATTTTCTGGTGTTTGAAAAAATCGTATTGCTACTGTTTTATTGCCACTGTCGGGAACAAAAATGCAGCAAAATTTATTTTGTATGCACTCTATAAAATCGGTTATGGTACAAGTTGGTACAAGTTGTTTATAATCTAATTTTCCCGAACATATTGTATCTGCATTATTATTTAAAACAACTATTTTAGATAAATCATCGTCGGTATCGAAAAGTGATGGCAACAGCGAATAATTAAAATGTAAAAATAACGACCGCAATAAATAATTCAATTTCAAAAATGGAGTAACACCATAACCGACAGGACATTGAACATTGTCAATTAGACGTTCTGTATAACCAAGCAATTTGTACGGATTTGTAGTTGACGAAGTATCAGGCTCGTTAAGCATTTCGTAGGTAAAATCTGTAAGAAATTTTTCGTCTTGCCCTGCAGTAATTTTTGTTGCTACCGGAAAAATTACATAATCGGTTTCAATTTGTCCGCTTTGCACCTGTTCAAAGTGTTGCAGCCAAGCAGTTGCTTTTTCGGCATAAGAACCGGTAAAAGGGTCTGCGTTCATGATAAAATTTATGTCTCTCATTTTCACATCTTTAATTTTGGTGTAAAATTCGCCATCATTAAAATATATTGTAAATTCAATACCATCACTTTTGCTTGCCGAAAAAATAACCATTTTTCCAACTCGCTGAAATACACCGTGTCTTATCACTATATTAATGTTGGTATTGATTTTATTTGTGCTTTGTATTCGTTCAGGATGTCCAAGCAAAGTCAAGTTGTACATAGAAAATACCGCTTTGCCCGGGATAGACTGACTTCCTTGCTCGTTGAAAAACGGATTTGTTTCTTCCATTTCTATTGCAAAATCTGTTGATAATTCTAATTGCTTTCCGTTTATTAGTAGTTCCATTTTTTTTTGTTTTTTTTTAGTATTTCTAAGGTTTTTAAGTGGCTTAAGGGGTTTAAGACGTTGTTAATTGCTAAACATTAATCATTAACCGCTAACCGCTAACCATTATCTATTAATTCAATTTCATCTTTTGTTACATAAATGAATTCGTAGCCATAAACATTGCTTGCCAATGGACCTCTTGGCAAATATGTAGTACCTTTTGCAAAGTCAATGTAAACATCGCCATCGGTTCGGTGTGCGTTGTGTTTGATAATTTTAGCCATTATTTTTTTACTTAGTTCAAAGGCTTGGCTGAAGGC
>JAITOP010000088.1 GCA_031289895.1 Prevotellaceae bacterium | reverse complement strand
CAACAGCATGTCATAATCATAAAAATAGCGAATATGCACAGCATGACGAAAAATCGCGTGCTGACGAAATTGTGTTTACCAAAATGCAGCAACAAAAAACAGAATTTGAAACAGAAACTATTAACGCTGAGCCTTTTGGTGCAATAATACGCACGTCTGCGCAAATTTTACCTTCGCAAGGCGACGAAAAAATAGTTACAGCCAAAGCCAACGGTGTAGTTGTTTTTTCGGCAGAACATACCGCCGCCGGAAAAATTGTGAACGCTCAGCAAAATTTATTTTCAATAGAAAGCAGCGGCTTGACTGATAATAATTTAAGCATACAATATAATCAAGCCGAAAACGAATACGAAAGAACAAAAAAAGAATATGAGCGCAAAAAAGAACTTGCAAAAGATAAAATAATATCGGAAGTGGATTTGCTCAAAGCTCAAACAGAGTA
Source organism: Prevotellaceae bacterium (assembly GCA_031289895.1). GTDB lineage: Bacteria > Bacteroidota > Bacteroidia > Bacteroidales > UBA932 > JAIRKV01. Next base: position 5,293 of record JAITOP010000088.1, on the reverse strand, counting down.
CGCAAATGCCGAAAATGTGTATAACAGTTTGCGTAAAAATTTTTCGGGCGGGCAGCAAGTAATAAAATCGCCAATTTCGGGATTTATTACCAAAACATTGGTGCGCAACGGCGAATTTGTAGAAGAAGGTCAACCTGTTTTGATAGTTTCGCAAAACCGCAATTTGCTTATAAAAGCCGATTTATCGCCTAAATATTTTTCGGCGCTTAACGGAATAATATCGGCAAATATTCGTGTAATGAATACAAATAAAATTTATTCGTTAACCGGGTTAAACGGAAAAATTCTGTCGTTCGGCAAATCTGTTGATGTTAGCAATCCGCTTATTCCCGTTGTGTTTCAGGTGAGCAATAATGTGGGATTATTGTCGGGAAGTATTGTTGAAATGTATATCAAAACAGTAACAAATCAGCAGGCGATAACCGTTCCCAATCAAGCGATAATTGAAGAAATGGGATGTCATTTTGTGTTTGTTGAATTAACGCCCGAATCGTTTGAAAAACGAACAGTAACGAAAGGCGCAACAGATGGTTTGCGAACCGAAATTAAAGAAGGTTTATCGGCGGGCGAAAAAATTGTAAGCAAAGGTGCGATATTAATAAAACTTGCACAATCGGCGGGCGAACTTGATACTCATTCGGGACACGCGCATTAGGAAATTAAGAATTAAGAATTAAAAATTAAGAATTAGTTTTTTTAGAATTATGCTGAATAAAATAATAAAATTTTCGCTCAACAACAGATTGTTTGTTTTGTTAGGAGCGATGCTGCTTGTTGCAGGAGGAATATATACATCAGGAAAAACGGATATAGATGTTTTCCCCGATTTAACTGCGCCAACGGTTGTTGTTATGACCGATGCTCGCGGTATGTCGGCTGAAGAGGCTGAACGTTTAGTAACATTTCATATCGAAACCGCTGTAAACGGAGCTACGGATGTCAGGCGCGTGCGCTCGTCATCATCTCAGGGATATTCATTTGTGTGGATTGAATTTGACTGGGGAACGGATATATTTAAAGCCCGTCAGATTGTAAGCGAAAAAATAATTACATTAAACAATATTTTGCCAGATGGCGTTATTCCTGTTTTAGCGCCGCAGTCGAGTGTTATGGGAGAAATATTATTTATAGGTTTGCAAGCCGATTCTACTTCGTTAATGGAACTTAGAACATTAGCCGAATGGGTTGTAAAACCAAATATATTGGCAACGGGCGGAGTATCGCAGGTAACTGTTATCGGCGGAGAATACAAACAATATCAGCTTCTTGCCGACCCGCAACTAATGGATATTTACGGAGTTACAATGAACGAATTAGCAGATGTCGGCAAAACATTTAGCACTAATTCTGTCGGCGGAATTGTGCGCGATTTCGGCAACGAGTACGCTTTGCGCGGAATTGCCCGCACTAATGATTTGGAAGAATTAGGAGCAACGTATATAAAAACAGTAAACGGCAATCCTGTTGTTGTTTCGGATGTTGCAACACTGGCTACAGGCAGCGGATTGAAAATCGGTTACGCATCGCAAAATGCAAAACCGGCGGTGATATTATCGGTATCAAAACAGCCAAATATAAATACGCTTAACGTAACAAAAAACATTGAACGCAATTTGGAAGAAATACGAAAATCGTTTCCCGAAGATGTAAAAATGGATACAAAAATTTTTCGTCAGGCAGATTTTATCGAAGCCTCTGTAAACAACGTAGGGCGTGCGTTAATGGAAGGTGCGTTGTTTGTTGTTATTATTCTTTTTCTGTTTTTGGCAAGTTTTCGCACTACAATTATTTCGGTAATTGCAATTCCTTTGTCGTTGCTGAGTACAATAATGGTGCTTTATTTGTTGGATATGAATATCAATACCATGACATTAGGCGGGATGTGTCTTGCTATCGGTTCGCTGGTTGACGATGCAATTATTGATGTCGAAAATGTGTATAAACGATTACGGCAAAATCATCAAAAACCCGAATTGGAACGACAGTCTGCTTTTTCAATTGTTTTTGAAGCCTCGCGCGAAATCAGAGCATCTGTTATCAGCGCAACATTTATAATTATTGTTGCTTTTATGCCTTTGTTTTTCCTTTCGGGAATGGAAGGTAAAATGTTGAAACCCTTAGGAATTGCATATATAATATCGCTTTTCATGTCGTTGATTGTTGCTATGACTGTAACTCCGCTGTTGTGCAAATTAATGTTATCGAACGAAAAATATCTGAATAAAAAAGAAAAAGACAGTTGGTTTACATCTAAACTTATCGTATTGTATAAAAAGTCATTACAATGGGCTTTTGGTCGCGCAAAAACAATTTTATATGCGGCAACAGGCATTTTTATTGTTGCAGTTGTAATATTTTTTACGATGGGACAAAGTTTTTTACCCGAATTTAACGAAGGCGCATTAACTATTTCGGTGGTAACAAAACCCGGAATTTCGCTTGACGAAAATAATAAATTAGGCAATATTATCGAATCCGAATTATTGAAAATCCCTGAAATAACAAGCACTGCACGCCGCACCGGCAGAGGCGAACTTGACGAACATTCGCAAGCATCCAACAGTTCGGAAATAGATGTAAATTTTAAATTGAAAAACAGAAAACAGTCGGAATTTATTGCTAATGTGCGACAAACGATTGCAAATATTCCGGGCGTAGCAACTACAATCGGTCAGCCGCTGGGACATCGCATCGACCATATACTGTCGGGAACGCGGGCAAATATTGCGATAAAATTATTCGGAACTGATTTGAGCAATCTTTTCAGAATAGCAAATCAAATCAAAAAATCGGTTGAAAATATTACCGGTTTGGTTGATATTGCCGTAGAACAACAAACGGAAACACCTCAACTGCAAATACGTGCAAACAGAACTATGCTTGCGCGTTACGGTATAACTATCGCCGATTTCAATAAATTTATAGAATTAGCGTTTGCAGGCGAAAAACTGAGCGACATTTACGAAGGTCAGCGAAGTTTTGATTTGATATTAAAACTCAACGATAATTATACTTCCAATATCGAACAAATAAAATTGGCGTTGATTGATATAGGTTCGGGCAAAAAAATACCTTTGGAAGAAGTTGCTGAAATTGTTTCGGTTGGCGGACCAAATTCTATCAGCCGCGAAAACGTACAGCGTAAAATTGTTATTTCGGCAAATGTGTCGGGGCGTGCGTTGAAAAGCGTGGTTGACGATATTAAATCAACAGTCGAAAAAGAAATTAATCTGCCCGAAGAATACAGAATCGAATACGGCGGACAGTTTGAAAATGCCAAAAATGCCTCGCAAACATTACTTATTGCATCGTTGCTGTCGGTGTGTTTTATTTTTCTTTTGCTTTACGGCGAATTTAAAAATTTCACGTTATCGGCAATAGTGTTGATTAATCTTCCGCTGGCGTTGATTGGCGGAATATTTGCAATATTTTTCACTTCAAATATCATAAGTATTCCTTCTATTATCGGATTTATCACGCTGTTTGGAATCGCCACGCGCAACGGAATTTTGCTCATATCAAATTATCAAAATGCAAAACAAAATAATAATAATAATTTGCGCCAAACAATAATAAACAGTTCGACAGACAGACTAAATCCTATATTAATGACTGCTTTGACAGCGGCTTTAGCCTTAATTCCGCTTGTATTCAACGGCGATAAAGCGGGAAACGAAATACAAAGTCCGATGGCAATAGTTGTATTAGGCGGATTGCTTACATCAACCTTGCTGAATATATATATTGTCCCGATTGTGTATGAATTATTACAAACTAAAAGTAAAAAACATGAAAAAAATAATTATTAGCATAATATTGATTGCTGCTGCGTGTTCGCTATCGGCACAAAACCAATACGACACAATATTGCAGCAAATAGAAGCCAACAGTTTGACATTAAATGCTCTGCGCCTCGAAATTGACGCAAAAAAACTGAACAACCGCACCGGAATTTATTTGCCAAATCCCGAAATAGAATTTAATTATTTATGGGGAAATCCTGCGGAAACAGGCAATCGCAGAGATATAAAAATCATGCAATCGTTTGATTTTCCTACGGTTTACACAAATAAAAATAAAATTTCGAAATTAGAAAATGCAAACGTCGATATTGAATATAAATCGGAACGCATTAATCTGTTGCTTTCGGCTAAGCAAATTTGCATACAACTTACATATTATAACGCACTTATAAACGAATATAAATATCGTTTGCAAAATGCCGAAAATATAGCAAATACGTATAAAACAAAATTAGACAAAGGCGAAACAACTGCTATTGAACACAATAAAGCGCAACTATATTTGATTAGTGTTGAAAATGAAATTAAAAATATAGAAACAGAACGAAATTCGCTTTTGTCGGAATTGAAACAACTCAATGGGGGCAACGAAATTTCGTTTTCGGCAGATAGCTTTTACAGCAAAAATTTAACTTTCGATTTTGAACAATGGTACGCGCAAGCCGAAACAAAAAATCCGATGTTGCAGTATATCAGCGGACAAATAGCAATAAACCGCCATCAGGTTAAATTGAATAAATTGCTGATGCTGCCAAAATTTACGGCAGGATATATGCGCGAACAAGTTGTTGGACAACGATTTGAAGGACTAACCGTAGGCATATCCATTCCTCTTTGGGAAAACAAAAACAAAGTGAAACAAGCAAAAACTCAGGTAAAAGCATCAGAGGCAACTTTTGACGATAAACGAATACAATTTTACAATTATCTTCAAAACTTATACACCAAAGCCGTTGATTTACAACAAACAGCAGCAAAATACAAAAAAGCCTTATCGCAATACAACAACGATAAATTACTGAAAAAAGCCTTAGATGCAGGCGAAATATCGTTGTTGGATTATTTGCTTGAATGTCAGTATTATTACCAAATATTAAATAAAATGCTGGAAACCGAACGTGATTTTGAACTCACATTGGCAAAACTTGAAATGTATGAATCTTAGGGTCGTATTGGTATTTGGTCGTTGGTATTTGGTATTTAGTCGTTGGTATTTAGTCGTTGGTATTTGGTCGGAAGTTAGAGGTTGATTATTTTTGATTTTAAAAAGCACACAGATGAAAATCAATTACGAATTACAAAATTTGTAGAATAATAAACTTTATGAACTTTATGAACTTTATAACTTTATGAACTTTAAAAACTTTATAACTTTAAAAATCCATATTCATAAACCTTTGGTTCAATTTTTTTTGCCAAAATTTTCAGTTTGTCTCTCAGGTTGGTTATTAAATTGGTATAAGTTTCGTCTTCACTGCTATTGTTCATTT
>JAITOP010000041.1 GCA_031289895.1 Prevotellaceae bacterium | reverse complement strand
GGTTGGTTTAATCATTATCGGGCATACGACAGTCGTCCGTTGAGCGGATACAATTACGCATATTCGGAGAAAATATTTGAATATTTTGATAAAGCGATAGAGATAAATCCTCAATATGGCGATGCAAAATATTTTTACGGGGCAGAATGCAGTGCTAATGCGTTTGCTGCAATGCAAAATTACGACTTGGAAAAATTAAAATATTTCTACAAAAAGGCGTATGACAAAGGAACGTATCCGGCATGGTTAATAGAACTTGGAAAAAACTTTATGAATAGTTGCGACAAGAATGCAATTCTCTTTACAGGAGGAAATATTGATTGGGATATTTGCATGTATTTGCAACTGCACCAGCATTATAGAACGGATATAACCATTATTTCGATAGGATATATTGGCAGCCCTTGGTATGTGAAGTTTCTGAAAGACGGGCTTGAAGGAGGCGTAAAAAAAATAAACATTAATTTGACAGACCACCAAATTATGGATATTCATCCTTTTAAATGGGACACTACCGAAGTATTTATTCCTGTTCCAACAGCATTGAAAGTTGAGTTTAATCTCGATTCGACTTATCAACTGAAATGGAATATAGAACCCGATTTGTCGTCAAACAGAATGCATGTCAAAATAGACGGCGAAGATGCGAAAAAACGCACATATCTCAGTCCACAACGGGCAATTCTTTTACAGATAATTGAAAATAACTGGCTTGACCGCCCTGTTTATTTTTCAATTTTTTCCGAACCGACTTTTTATGGTGGACTGGATTTGTATTTTAGGAATTGCGGATTAACATCACAATTAGTGCCTGTTGAAACTGCAAATACCAATAACTCGATAGATGTAAACAAATTGGAATCATTATTAAAATCCGAAAATTTAAAAGATTACCCTACCGTAAAAACAAATGATATTCCACGAATATCAGGAGCATTACTTGGTTATCGTATGGCATTTCTTTCACTTGCTAAAAGATACAGGCAAAATAATCAGACAGCGAAACTGGACGAATTGGTAGCGTTTTATAAATCAAATATCGCCATAGGATTAGAATATGAAGAAGAAATTTTGCAAGAAGCATTGAGTGCTGAAAACTAACAGTTTAGATGCAAACATATCTAAAACCTCAAATGCTTAACCGAGCGTCCCGAGCGGCGAAGTAATTTCAACGCATCAATTCCGATTTTCACATGATTTTCAGAAAATTTAGCGGTAACCTGTTTGTCGCTTTCTGCTGTTTTTATTCCCTCTGCAATTAGCGGCATATCGGATGTAAGTAGCAGTGCGCCTGTGCTTATATTGTTTGCAAAACCTGCTGTAAAAATTGTGGCGGTTTCCATATCTACAGCCATGCAGCGCAGTTTTATTAGATATTGTTTAAATTCGTCGTCATGTTCCCACACTCGGCGGTTGGTTGTATAAACCGTACCTGTCCAGTAATCAAGGCTAAAATCGCGAATTGTGGTTGACACGACACGTTGCAAACTAAATGCCGGCAAAGCAGGAACTTCGGGCGGAAGATAATCGTTTGACGTTCCATCTCCGCGAATTGCCGCTATTGGTAAAATTAAATCGCCGAGTTTGTTTTTTTGTTTCAGAGTTCCGCATTTTCCCAGAAACAATACGGCTTGCGGTTCTATCGCCGTAAGCAAATCCATTACTATTGCCGCATTTGGACTTCCCATTCCGAAATTTATCATTGTTATTCCGTCTGATGTTGCGCAAGGCATATTTGCCGCATCGTCAATTACTTTTGCGTTTGTGCACTCACAAAAAAGATTAAGATAAGCTTTAAAATTTGTGAGTAATATATGACTTCCGAAATCACTCAATTTTGCGCCGGTATATCGTGGAAGCCAATTTTTTACAATATCTTCTTTCGTTTTCATTATTTCAATAATTTTACAAATGTACATTATTTTTTTGAATTTTATGATAATTAGTCGTAAGTCATAAGTTGTAAGTTGGTTGTTTTTTGTTGATTTGTTTAAGCACGCAGATGACGCAGATAAAACAGATTTGCGCAGATTTTTTTTTTGATTTTAAAAACTTTACAATCTTTATACTTTAAAAACTTTATAACTTTAAAAACTTTATAACTTTATAAACTTTATACTTTAAAAACTTTAAAAACTTTATACTTTAAAAACTTTATAAACTTTTTTTCAACATACCCCCAAAAAATTAGGTAGTTTGTAAAAATATATTTACTTTTGCGGCACTAATTATAAAAATTTAAGTGGATTTATGACAAAAAATACAAATTTACGTTTCGATGCACTAAAAGAATGTGCGAAACATCACGCTGAAAGATTTCACGTGGAAGATGCAAAAATTTCGGAATATTTCGGAATTAATGTTTTTAATAAAGAAACAATGCGCAAATATTTATCGACTAATGCCTTTGCAGCAGTTGAAAATGCTGTTGATGGAGGCGATAAAATTGACAGAAAATACGCCGATTTAATTGCATCAGGAATGAAAAACTGGGCGGTCGAACGCGGTGTAACTCACTACACCCATTGGTTTCAGCCGCTAAATGAAACTACTGCCGAAAAACATGATGCTTTTATTGAACTTGATAAAAATTCGAGAGTTTTTGAGAGTTTCAGAGGCGATTTGCTGATACAGCAAGAACCCGATGCCTCAAGTTTTCCGAGCGGCGGATTGAGAAATACTTTCGAGGCTCGCGGCTATACGGCTTGGGACCCGTCGTCGCCGGCGTTTATTATTGACAAAACGCTTTGCATACCTACAGTTTTTGTTTCGTACACCGGCGAATCTCTCGACCTTAAAACGCCGTTGCTGAAAGCACAAAATGCACTTGATAAGGCGGCAACAAAAGTCTGTCAGTTATTTGATAAAGATGTAAAACGTGTGATTCCGACATTAGGTTTGGAGCAGGAATATTTTTTGGTTGATAACGCATTGTTTAATGCACGTCCCGATTTGCTGCAAACAGGTCGCACGCTTATGGGACACACTGCCGCAAAAGACCAGCAACTCGAAGACCATTATTTTGGTTCAATTCCATCGCGTGCATCTGCGTTTATGAAAGATTTGGAAACCGAAGCATATAAATTAGGTATTCCGTTGAAAACGCGACACAATGAAGTTGCGCCACATCAGTTTGAATGTGCGCCTTCGTTTGAAGAGGCAAATCTGGCGATAGACCATAACTTGTTGTTAATGTCGCTGATGCGTAAAGTTGCTAAACAGCATAATCTGAAAGTAATTTTTCACGAAAAACCATTTGCAGGAATCAACGGTTCGGGAAAACACAGCAATTGGTCGATGATGACCGACAAAGGAAAAAATCTTTTATCGCCGGGAAAAACGCCGCGCACGAATTTACAGTTTCTTGCATTTTTTGTGTGTACAATACGCGCCGCCCACGAACACGGATATTTGCTGATGTCGAGTGTTGCAAATCTCTCAAACTCATATCGCTTAGGCGGAAACGAAGCTCCTCCAAGCATTTTGTCGGTTTTTTTGGGAAAAACATTGTCGGAAGTGCTGAAATCACTTGAAAATTCTATAAGTACAAAAAAAATGACTCCCGACGAAAAAACAGATTTGAAATTAAATATTGTAGGCAAAATTCCTGAAATTATGCCCGATAATACCGACAGAAACCGCACGTCTCCGTTTGCTTTTACAGGAAACCGATTTGAATTTAGAGCAGTAGGCTCGTCAAGCAATCCTGCATCGTCGATGATTGTTTTGAATGCCGCCGTTGCCCAGCAACTAACTGTGTTTTACGACGAAACAGAAGCCATTGTAGAACAAGGATTAAAAAAAGATGAAGCAATATTTCAGGTTTTGCGTAAATTTATAAAAGAATCGAAAGACGTATTGTTTGATGGAAACGGCTACAGCCCCGAATGGCACAGCGAAGCCAAAAAACGAGGATTGAAAAATATAAATAATATTATCGAATCATTCGGAGCGTATTTGCTTGATAACTCGCGCAATCTTTTCAGACAATTCAATATCCTTTCGGATAAAGAACTCGAAGCGCGTTACGAAATTCTGAACGAAACGTATATGAAGAAAATACAAATAGAATCGCGCGTTTTGGGCGATTTGGCAATAAATCATATCATACCTATCGCAATTCAATATCAAAATATACTGATAGAAAATCTTAGAGGTTTGAAAGAATTTTACAACACCGAAGAGTTTAAACAACTTGCAGAACCACAACTGAATACGCTTAAAGAAATATCAGTGCATGTGAAAGAAATTCGCACACAGGTAGAAGATATGATTGAAGAACGCAAAAAAGCAAATGTAATTGAAGATTTTGTTGAAAAAGCAAAAGTTTATTCCGACAAAGTTGCGCCATATATCAATTCAATACGCTATCATATCGATAAGTTAGAACTTGAAGTTGACGATGCAATGTGGTCGTTGCCAAAATACAGGGAATTGCTGTTTTTGCATTGATTAGTCGTAAGTTATAAGTCATAAGTTGTAAGTCGTAAGTCGGAGTTACGAATTACGAAAGGTGAATATAAAAAAAGTCCGAAGGACTGAATATGAATAACCCCCAATGAAGCGCAGCGATTGGGGGATGAAAAACAAATGCAAAAAAGTGCGGAGTACAAAAGATATTTAGAATTGCAAACGCTCACCCGCACGACTTGTATAATTGAAAATTAAATAAGTACGAAAGCCTTAACCGTGAATAATATCCAATAAAGCGAAATGTTTGGATAAAGAAATGACAGTGCCAAAATGTAGAGATGTAATATGTTACGTCTCTATTTTTTTAGGGATGTACGTGCCGTATATTTGAATGTAAATATCATATCATAATATGCAAAAAAACAAAAAAATAATTTTGAGTTTGAAAATGAGATATTTTAGAAAATAATTATTATATTTGCCTCGCATAACAACAGATGTTGAATAGATATTTATTCTTTTAATCTGATTAAAATTAAAATAAGAAAAACAAAAAAGACGATGAAAACAGAAATAAATAATGCAGGCAAGATAGATAGTACTAACGATGTATCAGATATTAATGACAAATTTGATTGTGTTGAATGGTTAAAGGAATTTGAAATTGCATCTGCAAAAAAAAGTGGATTCAGAGAACTTAGAGCGGAAATATTTAAAAATACCATAAATATTGTTCAATCCGGTGGTTATCGCATTGACAATAAATTTGTCAAAATCATTAATGATAA
>JAITOP010000033.1 GCA_031289895.1 Prevotellaceae bacterium | reverse complement strand
ATTGATAAAACTCAGTTAACCTGTTTTTATAAATATGATTATACACAAAGTGGATTACGCTCTGTTAGAAAATTAATTGATACAATGATGCTTGAAATAGGCAACAAATCGTGTAAATTCTACAGTTATCATAATTATATAGTTGATTCAATACTTAGAAATTCGGACAGAGGTACGTGGATGTTATACAAAACAACTCCAAACAAATACACAGTGTACACTAATTATCCTGAAAATAAAACTACTGTAATTGATAATGCATTAGGAACTTTAACATATTTTGAATATGTTGAAAACTTTGAAATTCCAAAGTGGAATATTCTTAACGAAACTCAGGAAATATTATCGCATCCTTGCAAAAAAGCAACGTGTAGGTTCAGAGGACGCGATTATATTGCATGGTATGCGATTGATATTCCTATAAGTCGGGGACCATATAAATTTGCAGGTTTACCCGGATTAATAATGAAAATATCCGATACGGAAAATTTATACAGTTTTGAATGTGTTGGAATTGAAAAGGCAAATAAACCAATGTATAAAGATAAAAAAGAAGGTATTGAAACAATTCCTACCTCAAGAGAAGAATTTACTCGTATAAAAAAAAGATTTTATGAAAATCCTAAAGCAACTGTAGAAGTCGCATTAAAAAACTCAGGAATAAATTTTGATGAACTAATGGAACAAGCGAAAGAGAGAAATGTTGAAATTCCAAATAATGCAATAAAAAATTACAATCCGATAGAATTAGAATAAATTTACAAAAAAAGAACAGAAAAGTAAAAGCAATTGCATTTTCACTTTTAACATAATTTACAACAACATAGACATTAGTTATAAATTATTTTTTACCTTTGTATGTTAATTTTGAAATTAAAAATGCAAAATATTTCACATAAAATATTATCAGTTTGCCTTTGTGTGGCATACGTTTTGGCATCGTGCGGTTTTGTGCGCCATGTTTGCAATACCAACGGAATTGCTTACGCCTCGCTGCTTGCCGCTGACGAATGTACCTATTGTTTGCAACATAAAAACGATAATCAGCAATGCTGTCATCACGCAGAAACGCAACCACAGTCTGCCGATGACGATTGTTGCGAAAAAACCGTTGAAACAATCAGCAGCGACCAAAATTATTCGCAAGGCAACAATATTTCAGAATCAATATTTTTTACCATAACCGCTGTTTTATTTTCTGTTGAAACAGATTTAATTTGTAAATTTTCGGCAAAAACTTCCGAAACTTATACGCCACTAATTAATGCAAAAACACCGCTGATATATCATATCGAACAATTACGTTTGTGATTTTTATTGAGAAATTTATATGTCGAAATTTTTAAAATATTTCGGCAGAGTTATTTTTTGCAATTAAATTAATAAAAATCATAAAACAGATAAAATGAGAAATATAAAATATACATTTATAATATTTACACTTTTTACATTGTGTAACACAAAAATATCGGCTCAAAGCCGCAATATTACAGGAAAAATTTTTGCTATCGACGGCAAAGGAAATAAAAATCCGCTTGGTTTTGCAACTGTTGTTTGGGAAAAAACAAGCGTTGGCGTTTCTGCCGATGAAAACGGAAATTTCAGCATCAAAAAAAATAATGACGAAACCGTAAAACTTATAGCGTCATTCGTTGGTTACGTGAGCGATACGCTTGCAATTCCGCGTGAAGCCGAAGAAGTTGAATTTGTTTTGAATGAAGAATCGCAATCGCTTAGCGGCGCTAATATTGTTGCCCGCCAAAAAGGAAGTTATATCTCAAAATTATCGCCTGTAATTACTGAAGTTATTACTCAGGCGGGACTTTCAAAATTGGCTTGCTGCAATCTTGCCGAAAGTTTTGAAAATACGGCGAGCGTTTCGGTGGGTTACAGCGATGCCGTTTCGGGCGCGCGGCAAATTCGTATGCTCGGACTTTCAGGAACTTATGTTCAAATGCTCGACGAAAATATTCCCACTTTGCGCGGAATAGCATCAACTTACGGATTGAGTTTTACGCCCGGACAATGGCTCGAAAGTATTCAGGTTTCAAAAGGAACATCGTCAGTATTAAATGGTTATGAAGCCATTACGGGACAAATAAATGTAGAACATCGCAAGCCCGACAACAGTGTACCGCTTTTTGTAAATTTATACGCCGATGCCGACCAGCGCACTGAGGCAAATATCACGTCAGCATTGAGATTGAACGACAAACTAAGCACAATAATATTTGCTCACGGCTCGATAGATATTAAAAAACGCGATGACAATAACGATGGTTTTATAGATTCGCCAAAAAGAAAACAAGTGAACGTCGGAAATCGTTGGCTGTATTCGGCTGATAAGGTTATTGTTCATTTTGGTTACCGATTTTTGGCAGAAAGTCGCGAAGGCGGTCAGATGCAAACAAATACGCCAAATGCTTATATATCAAATATCGACAACAAGCATTTTAGTTCATATCTTAAAGTCGGAATTCCGTTTAACGAAGGCGGGTCGCGCAGTTTGGGATTTATTACAAGTTACGCATATCACAAACAAAATTCGTTTTTCGGAAAAAAAATGTATGATGCACAACAAAACTCGTTAATATCAAACGTGTTGTGGCAATCGGCATTTGATAAAGATGAAAAACATCGTTACACTTTGGGCGCAACTTTTTCGCACGATAATTATAAAGAAACGTTTGCCGACAGCAAATTCGCAAACTCGTGGATTGGCGACAGAACCGAAAATGTAGCCGGAGTTTTTGCGCAATATACGTTTAAGCCGACCGATAAATTTGATTTGCTTGCAGGAATCCGCGCCGACAACAACAATCTGTTCAAAGAAACTCTTGTTACTCCGCGAATACATTTGCGATATAATTTTGCAAAAAATTCAACCGTTCGCGCTTCGGCAGGACGCGGATTTTATTCGCCAAACCTTATTTCGGATAATATCGGAACGCTTGCCACAGGTCGAAAAATACTTATTGACAGCGATATAAAAATTGAAAAAGCGTGGACAATGGGTTTAAGTTTTATACAGAATTTCAAAGTTAGCGAAAACAAAAGCGGATATGTGAGCGCGGATTTTTTTCGCACAACATTTCAAAATCAAACCATTGTTGATGTTGAAGAAAGCGACGAATTTATTCATATTTCAAATCTGAAAGGTAAGTCATATTCAAATAGTTATCAGATAGATTTTAGTATCGACCCGTTTGAGCGGTTTAATGTTTTTGCAACGTTTCGTTACAATCAAACAAAGGTTGATATGAGTCGCGGATTGGTTGAAAAGCCTTTGGTTGACCGATTTAAGGCGATTTTGAATTTATCGTATTCTACAAAATTTGAAAAATGGAGATTTGATTTTACAGCGCAACTCAATGGCAGCAGCCGTTTGCCATTTTATGCCGCGCAAATTTTGGGAAAAGAACGTTCAAAAACATATCCCGTATTTTTTGCGCAGATAACCAAAAAATATAAACGTCTTGACATTTACTTAGGCGTTGAAAACATTGGAAATTATATGCAAAAACAAGCAATAATAAATGCCGAAAATCCGTTTGATGATAAATTTGATGCATCAGTAATTTATGCGCCTTTAATGCGCCGTAAAATTTATGCGGGAATTAGGTTTAGATTAGATAAAGCAGGAGATTTTTAAACAAAAAATATTGATTAATAACAAAAAATAAAAGAATGAAAAAAATTTTAATTATTGCGTTATCGTTATTGACGCTGACCTTTGCAGCAAATGCACAGGACAAAAAAAACGACAAAATTTCGGAAGTGAAATTTGATGTGGCAAACATGCACGGCGACCATTGCAAACAAAGGATTGAAAAAAGTATTCCTTTTGAAAAAGGCGTGAAAGATGTTGAAGTAAATCTTAAAGAAAACACAGCCACCGTAAAATTTGACAACACAAAAACAGATGCCGAAAAAATTAAAGCGGCATTTGAAAAATTAGGTTATCCAACAACAATAAAAGTTGCCGAAGCAAAAGGCAGTTGTTGTAAAACACCGGAAAAAGCAAGTTGCTGCGCCACAACCACACTTGCAGAGAAAAAAAGCAGCAGTTGCTGCAAAGATGCAAAATAACAAAATTTGTTTTACGAAAAGAGCTGCAATTTATTGCGGCTCTTTTTTTGTTTTTGATATAAACCGGCTCACCAGCAAAAGTCGTGGACTAATAATAAGCAGCTATCAAAATAATTAAAATAAAATTGGAAGTTAGAAAAAAATCTTGTATTTTTGCAAAAAAAATACAACAATGAGATTATTAAACACAAAGCCTTATTATTCGGATGCAAAACTATTGAAAAAATTACATTCTGAAAAAATATTAACATATTTAAGTCGTGGCAAATTATATATGCCATTCAAACAAATCCAAACAGCAAATCGATAGAAATATCAAGTGCATTAGGCGTAACAAAGTCTAAGATTCACAGAACATTACAGGAGTATAATAAATATGGAAAAGAATGGGTGCCATTAAAACAAAGAGGTGGCAGACGAGAAGCAAGAAGTTTAATGACACTTG
>JAITOP010000028.1 GCA_031289895.1 Prevotellaceae bacterium | reverse complement strand
TTGCCTTCGTAAATCATTTTTTCTATGAGCGTGGGATGTGTATTTTCGAGTGGAAATTTATCTACGGCAACAGTTCCTGCCACTTCGCAAACGATGCGTTCTTTTTTCATATTTTGAATGAGATAATTGCTGAAACCAAGCGATTTATAAATATCTTCATCGCTTCCTAAAAATTTATCCATGCCAATTCCTATAATGTTTTCGCCAATAATCAGCGAATGATTAAAGCCCGAAGTGTAGATATATATTTGAGGAATAGCATTTTCGGGAAAATAGTATTTGTAAAATTTAAATGCCTGAGTTAAATCGGCGTTCAAAGTCGATTCGTAATTATTCAGCATTTCCGCCGCTTTGTTTTGTGCAAGCAATACAATGCTGTCGTTGCGAAAACTGTTGAAATTATCTTGAAAATCAACATTATCAGGTGTTCCTACTCCAATAACAAAATCGCAAAAATTATCAAAAAAACTACCATATTTTTCTCGCAAAATATCAGCATCGTTTATTGAAAAAATATCCTTATCAAATCTCACTATTTCTACGTTAACATTAATATTGTCAACATTAGGGATTTTTTTCGCGCCTTTGCATGCAACAATCGCGCATATCATAAACAAAATATAAAATTTCTTCATAATGATTAGTGATTAATGATTAATGGTTAATGATTAGTGATTAATAATGCTAATTCTTAATTCTTAATTCTTAATTTTTAATTTTTATTTAATAAACATTTGCAGCATTGGTATTTGATTTGGAATATCTTTTGCGTTTGGCACATTATCTATTTTCCAGATTTTGTTTTCTGTAACAAACACAACATCAGTCGTAAATGATTGATTCATAAACGATACTTTTGTTTTAAGTGTTGCTGTTTTTCCATTATCAGAGATATTTTCTTCTATAATGTCATATTGCGCTGTTTGTATGGCTGCTGCAATAAGGTCTCTCTGAAATTTCATTTCCGGATTTTCAAATTTTTGTTTCAGTACATCAACGTAAGCAACAATTCGTAACGATAAACATTCTTTTATTTCATCGTATTTGAAATTTGAACTTGCCGAATAGCATTTTGCCAAAACATCGCGAGGCGTTTGTGCTGCGCAATGAAAAACAAGGCTTGCAGACAGCAAAAAGGTAAATAATTTCTTAAAATTTTTCATATTAAATTAATTAAAATTAAACAATAATAAATAGTATAAGCACAAATAATGCCAAACTAAACGTGGCTGTTAAAACGCCTCGCACGCTCGCCATTCTGTTGGTTTTCAGAAAAATATAGAAAGGCAAAAGATTGGCGCATACCGAAAGGCTCAAAAATTTTGGTGTAAAAGTTATCAGATATTTAATTCCGAGATATTGCATTTGCGGCGAACTTTTGTATCTGATATATATTGCTATTGCAAACACAATGAGTGGAATAAGCAATCCGATTATAAATCCGAGCAATAATTTATCGTATTTTTTTTGCATATATTTTTATTTTATAAAATCCAGTTTTTTATTTTTTCAAGTTCGTCATAATTTGTTCTGTCCAAAATATGCGGAACTACTGTGGCATAGCCTTTTGCGAGCCACGTTTCATCAGTATCATCGGCATCGGGTTCTTCGTTTACGTAATCGCCTGTAATCCAATAATAATCCATGCCTTGCGGGTCGGTTCGTTTTTCAAATTCCTCGCGCCATGCACCTTTTGCCTGTCGGCAAATTTTTATGCCTTTTACTTCATCCGGCGGGAGTTTTGGAAAATTCACGTTCAAAAAACTATCATATCCAAAATTTTCGGTTAAAACTTTATCAATAATTTTTCGTCCGAGCGGAATGCACGCCGAAAAATCGGCATCGTGATTATGGTCGCACAACGAAAATCCTATCGACGGTATGTGATACATTATTCCTTCGGTTGTTGCGGCAAGTGTTGCAGAATACAGCACGCTTGCCGAAGAGTTTGAACCGTGATTTATTCCCGAAACCAAAAGGTCAACTTTTTTGTGCGGCAATACTTGCGAAAATGCAAGTTTCACGCAATCGGTGGGCGTTCCCGTGCAGGCATAAATTTTAAGATTTTCGGTTTCGCTGATTTTTCTCATTCGTATAGGCGTGTGTATTGTTACTGCTTGCGACATTCCCGAATTTCCAAACATCGGCGCAAGCACGTAAACATCGCCGTAAGGCTGCACCATTTCAATAAGAGCGGCGAGCCCTTTGGCATGTACGCCGTCGTCGTTGGTTACAAAAATCTGTAGTTTTTTTTCTGATTTACAATTCATTTTCTGTTTTAATTTCTATATTTTCGTATAATTTATTTTTGTTGATATATCTGCTTATTTCCGCCGAAATAAAAGCGTTCATATTTTTGCCTTTGCTTATATTTTCGCGAATAAATGTTGATGATATGTCAATTATCGGAGCGTTAAGCAGTTCGGCATTATATTTGTTGCACAATATTTTCATATCATATCCCAATCGCGGATAAACGTATATTTTATAAGTATCGAGTATTTTGCTGTAATTTTTCCATTTTTCGATACTGTTAATGCTGTCAGCGCCCATTATTATGCAAAATTCGCAATCGCTGTTTTCGGCATCAAGTGTTTCGAGCGTATTAATTGTATATGATGGTTGCGGCAGTCGCGTTTCGATATCGCAAATATTCACAGGCAGAGCAAGGTTTTTTATTGCAATTTGCGCCATCGCGATACGATGTTTTTCGTCAGCCAGCATAGTTTTTTGCTTGAGCGGATTGTGCGGGCTAACAACGAGCCAAACTTCGTCGAAATCGCCAAAAGCAAAGGCATAATTAGCTATTGCTAAATGACCTATATGTATCGGATTGAAAGAGCCGAAGAATAAACCGATGCGTTTTTTGTATCGCATAAAATATAAATTAATTTGCAAATGTAGTAAAAATAAAATTGTTTTTTGCGATTTACGGTTTTTAGGTGTATTAACTTTGGCTTATTTTAACGCTGGTGGGATTATATTTGAAAAATATTTCGTTATAAAAAATAAATTATAAAAGATGACAAAAAAAATCCCATTATGGATGGTATGTTGGTAGAAATTACAAATACTCACATTGTTCGACCCCATTCGGGGTCGGATTTGCTGTGTGGACATTCTTTTTCTATAAACGTTTGAATTCTAATGGATTCAGTGCATCTGTTATAGATTATTTATTTTTTATTATTTTGAAAAAAAAGAAAAATAATAATATAAAAAAACATGAAACAATACACATTGTCGGAGATGGAAGACAAATATATAGGGCAAAAAGGCAGTGCCGAACGCGATGAATACGAATATGAATTGCGAATGGAATTGCTGTCGCGAATGATAAAGAAAACCCGACAAGAACGCGGTTTAACACAAGAAAAACTTGGCGAACTTGTTGGCGTAAATAAATCGCAAATATCAAAACTCGAAAATAATGCCAACAGCGCAACAATTGAAACGGTATTAAAAGTTTTCAAAGCGTTGAAAGCTGATATTCAGTTTAATGTGCGATTAGAAAATAAACTTGTTCAATTACTGTAAAAACAAAATAATAAATGGATTTTATATCACTAAGCATAATTGATATTATAGATATTCTTATCACCGCATTTCTTGCTTATCAGGTTTACAAGCTGATACGCGGAACGGCGGCAATGAATATTTTTATAGGAATAATTCTGATATATTTTGTATGGCTGATTTGCCGTACACTGAAAATGGAATTGCTGTCGCTGATAATAGGACAGATAATTGGCGTGGGAGTTATTGCGCTGATTATAGTGTTTCAACCGGAGATACGCAGATTTTTGTTGCTGCTCGGTTTTCGTTCGCAAAGCAAATTTTCGCTCAGCCGACTGTTCATTCATTCGCGCAAAAGCGTAGAATCCACCAAAGTTGTTGACGAAGTGATAAAAGCATCGCGCAAAATGGCTGATTCAAAAATCGGCGCACTTATTGTGTTTGCGCAAAAATCGCCTCTCGCCGACTATGCCGAAACAGGCGATATTATTGACGCTATCGTAAATTCACGACTTTTGGAAAGCATATTTTTCAAAAATAATCCGCTGCACGACGGCGCAGTAATTGTTCGCAACGGACGAATTGTGGCGGCACGCTGCGTTTTGCCTTCAACCGACAATATCAATCTGCCCGCACATTATGGAATGCGACATCGCGCAGCGATAGGCGTTAGCGAAAAAACCGATGCCGTTGTAGTTATAATTTCGGAAGAAACAGGCTCGATTTCGTACTGCGAAAACGGCGAAATGAGATACAATATTTCGAGCGCCGAATTAAGAAATTTATTAATCGAAAAAGAATAAAAAATCACAAAAAAAATAAATATTATGAAAAAAATTTTATTACTAATTTTATCCGTTACACTAAGCGTTTCGGCATTTGCACAACAGCAACACGGCAGAATATTTGACGACAAAATATTCAAAAGTTCAATTCTCGGCAGAGATGTAAATTACACCATTTATCTTCCGCCCGATTACGAAACGTCTTCGCGCAAATATCCCGTATTATTTTTATTGCACGGATACAGCGACGACCATACCGGCTGGATGCATTACGGCGAAATGAACCGCATTGCCGACGAACTTATTGGCGAAGGAAAAATAAGCCCAATGATAATTGTTGTTGCCGATGCAAAAAAAACTTGGTATATCAACAACTACATTAATACCGAGCGTTTTGAAGATATGTATATCACAGAATTTATTCCGCACATAGAAAAAACATATCGCGCACGCCAAAACAAGCTAGGACGCGCTATCGGCGGACTTTCGATGGGCGGTTACGGCTCGCTGCTGTACGCACTTAAATATACCGATATGTTTTCTGTTTGTGTAGCGATGAGCGCAGCCGTTTTTACCGACGACGAACTCAAAGCCCGCTTTACCGAAGGCGAATCGTACGGATATAAAGAATTATTTGGTGGAACAGCCGAAAATCTTAGCGAACATTGGCATAAAAACAGCATTATTGATATTGTAAAAAACCTGCCCGACGACAAGAAAAAATCAGTGAAATTCTATATAGATTGCGGCGACGACGATTTTTTATATTGCGGAAATTCAACTCTGCACATTGTCATGCGCGACCTGAAAGTTGACCACGAATACAGAGTGCGTGATGGCGCTCACAGTTGGGCGTATTGGCGTCAATGCCTGTACGATGGACTGATTTATATCAATAAATGTATGAGACACTAAATTGTAATTAAGAATTAAAAATTAAGAATTAAGAATTTTTTGTTGATTTGTTGGTTGTTGATTTGTTGATTTGTTGATTTGTTGATTTGTTGGTTGTTGATTTGTTGATTTGGTCTTTGTAACTTTATAAACTTTACAAACTTTACAAACTTTATAACTAAATTTACACAGATTAAAAGCGAATTAAGAACAAAATAATTTACATTATAAATGATGTGGTTTGGAAACTACGCCGAACAGAAAACAACAGACATAATATGGGCAAACTAAAAAAGAAAAAACAATTTAAATTACCACGTAGTTATTATAGTGAATTTATTTTGTTTATATTACTAATATTTATGGGTACTTTCATATTTTGGTTTATAGCACAAATGGATGAAGAAGAATTGTATGAAGATTTTGCAAATCCTAAATTAAGAGGAACATCTAAAAATCGTTTTTCACAGGTAATAACGATGATAACTATAAGAGTTTTTGGAAAAACAGGTATGTTAGTTTTAGCTGGAATTTTAATTATATTATTTTTAACTTTACTAATAAAAGAAATAAAAGAATTTAGGCGATATAAAAATAAATGCAGATTATACCACGAGAGAATAATAAAAGATATTTCAGATATTTATGATGATTATGAACCAAAAGGATTAATAAAAAGTATAAAAAATTTGTTTTCAAAAACAAAGAAAAAGCAGTATAAATACCCGACAAAAAAAGAACTAAAAAAGATTGAAAAGAAAATTAATGATAT
>JAITOP010000289.1 GCA_031289895.1 Prevotellaceae bacterium | reverse complement strand
ATATCCAAGTTCTTTAAGAATAGGAAGAATAATCACTTCTCTTACACTATCTTCTTTGAAATCAGGATTTTCGGCAATTGCCCGAAAGTCAATCTGTCCAAATAATTCCTTTTTTGTTATTGTTTCTTTCATTTCTGTTTTTGTTAATATTTTTTATAATATCAATTTTATTAAGTAACAAAAAATAAATAATTTATAAAAGATGGAATGAATTCGTTAGGATTCAAATGTTGATAGAAAGAATGTCCACACATCACCTCCGACCCCATACGGGGTCGAACAATCGGAGGATTTGTACATTTCTACCAACATACAATCCCTAACGGGATTTTTTTTGTCATCTTTTATAATTTGTTTATTTTTCATAATATTTAATTTTAAAAATAACACATACAAAGATATTAATTTTAATTATTTAATTCTATAATACGTTAATTTTAATAATATGGTTTATCATATATCCGCAACCGCGCAAGTCGCGTAATTTCAGCATCAACCAAGTGCGCAAGCGATTTTTTGCGGGCATCGTTGGTTTTAAATATTATTCGATGATGAAGTACGGCGTGTGCAAGCGTTTTTATGTCATCTTCAATCACATACGTGCGATTGTTGACAAAGGCAAAGGCTTTCAGACATTTCAAAAATATTATTCCGCTTCGTGTTGAGCAGGGCAGCAGAATATTTGTGTCGTTGCGCGTGCCTGTAACTATGTTGCGTATTGCCAAAATTATTTCGTCGTGAACGTAAATTTTATCAACCTCTGCTTGCAGTTCAAGCACTGTTGGCAAATCCAAAACTTGCTTTACGGTTTGCAAATTTTCATCAATTTGCAAATAATTGCGATAAATATCGGCTTCGGTTTCGTCGTCAACATAATCGAGCGAAAGTTTCATAAAAAATCTGTCGAGTTGCGCTTCGGGCAGCGGATATGTGCCTTCGGTTTCGATAGGATTTTGCGTTGCAATTGCAAAAAATAAATTCTGCAGTTTATACGTTACATCGCCGATGCTTATTTGGTTTTCAGCCATACTTTCGAGCAATGCCGACTGCACTTTTGGCGAGGCGCGATTGATTTCGTCAGCCAGCAAAACATTGCAAAACAAAGGACCTTTTTTGAATACAAAATCTTTTTTTGCATCGTCAAATATGTGCGAGCCGATTAAATCCATAGGAAGTAAATCGGGCGTAAACTGAATTCGTTTGAATTGCAGGCTGCGAGTGTCGTTTGCCGAAATTGACTGCGCCAAAGTTCTCGCCAGCAATGTTTTTCCCGTTCCCGGATTATCTTCAAGCAAAATATGTCCGCGCGCCAAAAGTACGCTCACAATCATTTCAATTTTGCTGCGCTTTCCTTTAATCACCGTTTCGATATTGTCGATAAGCAGTTGTGTTTTGCTTGCTGTTTGCGATTGTTGTTCGCTTTTTTCAATAGCTTCGTTTTGTTGTTCCATAATTATTTGTGTAAAATTTTATTGTTTGCTTTATATTTAAAAATCTTTTTATTATCTCAGTTTTTTTGTGATTTTTCTTTATTTTCTTTTCAAAATCATTATAAAAATTATTTGCAAATTCTTTTTCATCCGTCAAAATTTCTTTGTCGGAATATTTAAATTTAAGATATATTATTATAAATTTTTCAAAATCGGTTTTATATTTTTTATCTGCTACATCGGCTGCAAAGCGCAATGGTGTTAAGTTTCTGCGTTCGTTATATAATTGATTAAGCAAAAACATCGCTGCTTTGTAAACATAAAATATGTTTGCATTTTTAGTTTTTAATTTTGATTTGTATTTGTAATATCTGAAAATTATGTAAGGTGCAGCAAGCATCAAAGCCAATAAAACCGCGATAATTATCAAACATATTTCCAAAATATTTACATTCTCATTTTGCGATTTTGTATTTTGCGTATCAGGTTTTTTATCGTTTTCATTTTTATTTTTATCAACGTCAATTCTAAATTCGTCAATTGGCACAGGCGTTGGCAGCATTGATAAAACTTCGTTTTGCGAAAGGTTTGGCGTTGGCTGCAACGTTTTCATATTTTCGTCAAACGATAGCGACAAACCCGAATCGTTGTCGGAAAGTTCCGAAAATTTAAGTTGAACGGTATCGCGTAAAATTTTTGCCGATGTCATATCCAACACAATGTTTTCGGGCGTTTCAAAGATATATTCAAAATCGTTTAACGTCATTTTTTGCAATGCAAAATCAATTAAATTATTTATTGTATCAAGCGAAATAATTTTGCCGACACCTGCAAAATTTGCTTTGTTTATTTGCATTGGCGGAGTTCCGTCAGGTTGCGGCGATTCTTCCATGTCATCATTTCCTATGGTTGTATCAAAATCAATCCAGCCGAATTTTGGAAAATATATTTGCACCCAAGCATGTGCTTGGTCTTCGTAAAACCAATACCAGCCTTTGTTTTTGTCGCTTCTATCGACTGTCGCAAATCCTACCGTTAATCGCGCAGGAATACCGCAAGCCCGCAGCATAAATAAAGTAGCACCTGCAAAATGTGCGCAATATCCTTTGTGCGATTCAAAAAGAAAATGTGCAAGTTTTGATGCGCTTGGAATACCCGGTATTCCGGGGTTTTCGGTATATTTAAACACCGGTGCGCCAAATTCATCAACAGCAAAAAAATAATCGCGGATTGCAATAATTTTTTCAACAACAGTTTCCGAATTTGAAGTTATTTGTTTGGTAAGATTTTTCAGGCTGTCGATAAAATCGTTATCGGGCAAACTCGTATAATAGTTATAAAATATTTCGGGTAAATCATCAAAATCGTTGACAGACGCGAGAATATCGTAGCGTATTTGCTGATAATTAAGCAACATCGGGTCGCGCGAAGGATACACAAAATATGCGCCGTTCAAATCGCTGACAACAGATTTTACCCGATATGCCGACTTAAACAGAGTTTTGTAATTGTCTTCAACAGCAACAGGTTGGCAGAAAAACGACGTCAGCGGCGCAACAAATTCGGCAGGCGAAAGATTGATATTGTAAACGTCAACGTCAACAATTTTTGTCAACGAATCGCGCAATGCCGTATTCATTATCGCAGTGTCGCTTTTGCTGAAATACAAATCAATTTCTGCGGGCAACGGTTTAAATAAATCGTCGTATGGAATTATGGTATCTTTCTCGAATGTTTCGGTAAACGTATCAAAATCTGTGAGATAATGTGAAACAAAATACAGCGGACTTGGAATTGTTTGCGCGTAGTCGAGATAATTATTTATGTAGGCTACAAACATTGGCTGCGGATTGTCCTTTCCCTTTCCGAATGTGGGATTGGGGCGCATTTTATCTTTCATTTTATACGTGCTGTCCTGATTGCGTTCGAGCAGTCCGTCAAATTCGTTTTTGTCGGATTTTTTATCCCACGTTTTTTCAATATCGGTAAACGTAGATTTCATCAGCAATCCGATAGCAAACATCAGCAGAAAAAACAATGCAAGAATACCTAATAAATTTCGTAAAAATATTAAAAACCGACTGCGCGAAAACGTAGTAATATTGCGCATTGCCGCCGACATATAAATAATATAAAATGCAAATAAAATTATCGGTAAAAATGTTTTTAAAATGCCTGCAAACGAAAATTCCATTTCCGAAACAGTAATAAAAACAGCAATCACAACAATAATTGCAGCAAACACGATGGCGAAATTTTTGAATCGTGCAAAGCCCCAGCCGCAAATCCATCCTGTTACGAAAAGTACCGAAAATACACGAAACTGCACGAGATAAAAAAACGTATTAAATTCTGATAATTCGGCATTTGCGATTATTGTTTGTGCAATTATTAAAACGGCTGCAAGTATTGCTGTTATTGGCAAAAATCGTAACCTGAAATTAAATAAAATGCACGAAATAAAAATTCCTGCAAAGAAAAAACACGTTTGCGCAAACCAATTATTGTTGACAACGGTGTAATATTCGTTCATACCTTTCAGCGCAAACGCAGTTGCAACAAGGGTTGGAATGCACAAAAAAATTAAATGCAAAAGTATTTTTATTAATATATTTTTTTCAACGTTTTTCATATTATATGAAATGTATTTTCTTCTTTGTTTAACAATTCAATTATCTTATTTTCGTTTGCCGATAAGCGTTTGCGCAATGGCGACAGCAAAAATTTCAAACGTTGTTCATCAACGCTTCCGCTCTTTGGTTTCACAAAAAAGTTTTTCATAATTAATTTTAATTTGTTCGATTTTAATGCCTTGCTTAGTTGTACAAAAACAACGACAGTCGATTTGTTTGCCACGTTCAAAAGTTTTGCAACATCATCCGCCGAAACAAATGATGATATGCACATTACAGACACATCGCCCGCTTTGTAAAAATTATCGGGCGGCAATTGATTTTGCCATTCGGCGGTGCTGATTTCAAACATTTCTTTAATCTGCAAATCATTTTCTATCACAACATTTACGGCTTGGTCGAACTTAATTTTTAAATCAAGTTTTTTACCTTTTTTCATCTCCGAAAAAATTCCGAAAATTACGTTTTTGTAATAAGTTAAAAACGTTCGCGAAAAATTATCGGTTTGCAAAAGTAAATTTTTATTGTTGAAAAAACTTGCATACAACACAAATTTTGACGCATAATTATTTCGCGTTTCCTGAATACGCACAACAAGTTCCTTGTTTTTTGCAAAAATTTTCCAGACAATTCGGCGCACATCATCCGAATTTTCAAAATCTTTGAAATGCAAATATTCTCCCGGCAAATATTTTATGATATTTGTACGAACCTGCGTATTTTGTTGAGTTATAGGATTTGGCGTGATATTTAATTGTTTTTTCGGCGACGGCAAAATATAAAATTGTGTGTTTGCATCGCATTTCAGCGAAAACGAAAACAGCGAAAAATAATCTTCAAAATAAAATTTTGCCGATTTTAAAACATAATTCTGAACCTCGTTAAAGTCAAACGCACATTCGGTTTCAAATTGTTTGGTCGAAAATAATTTAAACTTTTTTGATGATAAAGAATATTTTTTTGTCATAAATTTATTTTCAAAAACAAAGCGAATTTTTATTGCGCCGAATAAAGGAAAAAGCAATTTTTGAATTTTTATTTTTGCCGAACTTGTTATGTCGTTTTTGTTGTCGGTGTTGATATTGAACAGTATTTGCAAATATTTTTTATTGTTTTTTGTACGAACAACAAAAATTATATAAACAATTACAGCACTCAAAAAACCAAGCAAAATAAGCGCAAAAACAAACAACAACAAATATCGTGCAATAGCCGCAAATACCGCTTGCGATGCAGGTTCTCCAAGGTTGTAATTATCTGTAAGATAAAAATATGCAAGCACCGACAGCACAACAAGTGCCGCCGCCGCAAATGTAAACGGAATAATATCAAAAAAGTTAGAAATTCGCCTCAATAATTGTGTTCTTTTCATCTTATTTTCACTATTTTGGTTGCGAAGTTACAAAAAATAATGAGTGGTCGAAAAAAATTAACCACTCATTAGTACTTTTTAAATTACGGCTTTAATGATTCACTATAATTGTTTGCTGTTTCACCGTTTCACCATTCTCAATAATATTCAAATAATAAACACCGTTCGGCAATTTTGATGTATCTATTTTTATCTGCTTTTCTGATGACGGATAATTTTTGCTGTACACTAATTTTGTTGTGCTGTTGCTGTATAGCAATACTGTTATTTCTGATTGTTTGGTTTTTGTGCTTGTTGTTTGCAGTATGTTATTTGTTGTTGATTCTGTATTGGTTTCTTCTATTTTGTCTATGATTAGTTCATCGCTTGCGGGGTTGGGGTAGGCGGCGGAGTAAGAACTACTACACGAACCATAGATACTTGCTGATTCGTAAACTTCATCTACACCATCAACTAAATATACTGTTAGCAAATTTTGCCCACAAGTCCAATTTGAACTTGATATATATGGTACAGACGTATAACCGAGATAAGCACTATTACGATACCAATAATATTTACCATCCCAATTTTGATTGGTAAAAGGATAACCTTCTACCAAACTAGCGTAAAATGATTGTCCTGTCGAAGGATTAAGATTACTATTGCCAATATTAAATACAGGTCGCCACGTGGCAAAGTCAATATTATGCCAAGGTGTATAACAACTATTATTTTTTGCTCTAACTTGTACATATCCATCATCATCAAATGTCGGGTCTTTTGAATTACCTTTGAATATTAGTGAAGAATAACTGCTGCAATTAATATTACCACTTCCTACTATATTTGTTGTTGTTCTTCCGACAATGTCACCATCTATAACCCAATCAAAACATTGTGCATAAGGATGATATAAAGTAACCTGCATTTTGCCTATTGAGGGAACAACTGTCAAATTGCCACTGTTTACAGTAAGTGTTTTGGTAATAATTTTATTAACAGTACCCGAAATCGTAGCCGTTAATGTTACAGTATATCCACTGCAAATTGAAATTGTAATCTGGTTTGTTCCTTGTCCATTAATAATATTTGCATTGCTACTGATATTCCATGATGTTACTGTTGTTCCTGTTATTAATCCTGTAACTGTATAGGTAACTTGTTGTATACTGTAGGGATTGTTATTACCAGAGATAGGAAAATATAATACATTTTGAAGAATAGACGAATTTTCAATCATTGTATGCATTCTGGCGATTTGTCCATTAGTCAAATTAGTTAAACAAGCTGGTGGAGCATAAGACATTATGTTATTAGTATTTGGATTATATCCACCTCCTCCAATATAATTACAGCTACTGTTAACATTTCCAGCTAAACATGGGTCTGCAGGGGTGTCGCAAACTAAATCTCCACAGGTTAAACAATTACTGCCATTAATACTTTCTGAACAATTTGCATCATCAAAACAGCCACTACCACTATGCGTATGATATAATCCTAAACAATGTCCAAATTCGTGAGTCAAAACACTTGTACCTGCATAATCTCCTCCTAAAACTAATGCTAAACTGGGTATATCAGATGCTCTACTATAACTAATATTAGGTGCTAAAAAATATATATTTATTGCATCTGGTTGAAATTCCGTATTAATTAAACTATTAAAAGAATCATCAGAAAACCCATAATAAAATGCATCATTATCAATAAAATCTCTGCCAACTTCATTAATTCCTATATTACATAAAGAAAGGTCTGTTTTTAATATATTTATAGTATTATTTACTATGGAAGTAGAAAGACCATTGTTTCCTGTTGATGACCTAATAATATGGACATATATTGCAATGCATTTATATTCATTAACACTATTAGCCGAATAATTATAAGATGTTATGCCTAATACTTTGTAAGAAAATCTACATTTGGAGAAACAGTGCTACAACTCCATTGTTGACAATACAATTTAGTTAAGCATGTAAGAAATAATATAATTACAATAATTTTTTTCATGTCTTTATATAGTTTTTATTTGTTTAATAATAACTTTATTATACTTCATTTCTGAAAATCCAACGCACTGATGTACTTGTGATGTTTTTTTATATACAATCTCCACTTTTAACTCATGCTGCTTATATTGTTCATCTATAAATTCAGGAACATTTATAACATTATTTATCAGAACAGCCCAGCCGCAGCCATCCACAGATGGGTCACCTAAATCTACAATAATAGCTTCTGTTTCAACCCATCTTTCAGTATCAGTATCAGTATCGCAAACACAATTATTCTCTCCGCAAGAAACCACTCCTGCCAGCAGCAATATCGCTGCCAATTTTAAAATTTTTGTTTTCATATTATTTTTTAATGTTGTATAAATTTATTTAACTTTAATAAAACAATGAGCAAATGGTGCCGAGTACGACCCAACGCCTAAAGTATCGTTGCGTATGTTATCGAAATACCAAATTCCATTATCTAATTCATTGTCCCATATCGTGTATGCAACAATATTGGGAAAACGGTAATCCAATATTTCTAGTTTTTTCCAAGAAAAAAATACCGTTCTTTGATAATTCTCATCTGTCACAATATAATGATTATCCTTAAATTCAACGAATGTATTTTGTGGATATGATATTCCCACAACACCACCATAAGAAGCATACCATTTCCATTTTCCTTCAATACATTTTTGTAATACAGGTAATGGTTGGCTATACAAATCATCGATATTGCTAAAATCTATTTTAGACATATCAATATCATCATTGTTGTTGTTACAGGCTAAACTTCCTGCAAAAAGAAACAAGATGATTGTTAATT
>JAITOP010000015.1 GCA_031289895.1 Prevotellaceae bacterium | reverse complement strand
TTTCCGTTTAATATCACAATAATATCTTCCCATGCTTTATTATTTGCGCGTCCGTCAATCAGATAAGCAATAAAGTTTTTTTCTGTTCGTATAAATTTAAGATTTTTCTGAACATCGGCGGCAGTGATCATTCTAAATGCAGAATACGTTTTGCGCAATGCTATTAAACCTTTGTAGTAGTTAAAAATATCTTTATATAAAAATTTGTTTGTCCAGTTAATTTGGTTGATTTCGTCGGGCGATTTAAATGTATTATGAACACCTTTTTTATCTCTGAAAATTTCTTCGCCTCCATAAATAAAAGGCACTCCCTGCGAAGTAAACACAACGGTTTGCGCAAGTTTATCAAATCGTAAAAGTTCTTCGTGAGACGCATCTGCGGGTGCGGTTTTTTTTATTTTATCCGTCAGACATAAATCGTCGTGGCAGGATACATAATTTACGGTTTGCGTGGGCGAATTTGAGTAGGGTTCTTGCCGGTTTCGCACTTTCGAATAATCAATCTGATAATGTTTTACTGCTCCCGCGATACCAAATTTTACGCTTTCTTCGTTTCCCTCAACGCCTGTAATAAATCCGCCGACATCAGGATTATTCCAGCAACCTCGCAGCGCATCGCGAATATCATCATTAAATACGGCGATATTATCAAGTTGTTGCGCATTGCGTTTTACTGCTCGCAGATTTTCGGGAAGCGGCGACACATCTGCCGTCCAGCCTTCACCGTAAATAAAAATTGACGCATCCGTTTCGTCAAGAGCGGCGCGAACAACATTCATCGTTTCAATATCAATAACGCCCATCAAATCAAAACGAAAACCGTCGATATGATATTCTTTTGCCCAATATTTTACAGAATCGACAATATATTTTCGCATCATCGGACGCTCGCTTGCCGTTTCGTTAAAACATCCCGAAGCGTTGCCCCACGAGCCGTCGGCGTTATATCTGTAAAAATATTTTTGCGCTGTGAGATAAAAATTTGAATATTCGTTTAAAAAAGTGTGATTAAAAACAACATCCATCACAACGCGAAATCCGCTATCGTGCAATGCTTTAATCATTTTTTTAAATTCGCGGATTCGTGTTTTTGGTTCGTAAGCATTTGTTGAATAACTGCCTTCGGGAAGATTATAATTTTGCGGGTCGTACCCCCAATTGTATTTATTTTCGTCGGTTTTTGTTTCGTCTATTGATGCAAAATCGAACACAGGCAACAAATGTATGTGCGTAATTCCTAATTCTTTAAGATGCTCTATTCCTGTTTTTTCGCCTTCGGGCGAAGATGTTTCGAGTTCGGTGAACGCTAAAAATTTTCCTTTGTTTTTTATTCCCGATGTTGGCGAAACCGAAAAATCGCGCACATGAATTTCATAAATAATAATATCTGTAAAGTTTTTAAGTTCAGGTCGTTTATCGTTTTCCCAATTTTCGGGATTTGTTTCCGAAAAATCAATTATTGCAGCACGATTTCCGTTTACTCCTGCCGCTTTTGCATAAATTCCGGGCGTTTCGGACAGCCATTTATCGTCAATTTTTATTTGAAAAGTATAAAATTTTCCTTTCAAATCGCCATCGATTTTATAAATCCATGTTCCGTTTTTATCGCATTGCATCATGTAAGTTTTGGCAGGCGCACCGTCTGAACCATCGCTGTAAATATTTAATTTTACGTCGTTTGCAGGTGGCGACCATATTCTGAATTTACAGCATTTGGGCGAATATATCACACCCAAATCATCGCCTTCGTATGTCGGATAATTTTCAACTGAATTATATTTTGATTTATTGCTACTCATTGTTTTGTTTGTAATATTTAAAGTAAAATGAACATATCAGACTGCAAAAATAGTTATCTTTGTCGAAATTTAATGAAAAATGGAAAAACTTGTTTTTGCAACAAACAATAAACATAAGGTTGATGAAATTCGTCATCTGCTTGGTACTGATTACGATGTGTGCAGTCTTGCCGATTTGAATTATCATCAGGATATTCCCGAAAATAAACTATCACTCGAAGAAAATGCGATGGAAAAAGCCCTTTTTGTTTACGAAAAATTCGGATTATCGTGTTTTGCCGACGACACAGGATTAGAAATTGAAGCCCTTTGCGGTGAACCGGGAGTTTTTTCGGCGCGATATGCCGGCGAAGAAAAAGATTCGCTCAAAAACATAAAAAAAGTTCTTGAAAAAATGAAGGACGTAGATGACCGCAGAGCGCGTTTTCGTTGTGTTATAGCATTGATTATTAATGAAAATGAGTGTCTTTTTGAAGGAATAATAAACGGTGAAATTCTTCGCGAACCCGTAGGAAATTTCGGATTTGGATACGATTCTATTTTCAAAGCCGAAGGATGCGATGTTTCATTTGCCCAAATGTCGCTCGACGAAAAATCTAAAATATCGCACCGCGGCAAAGCAATTTCTGAGTTTGTTAAGTTTTTAAAGTTATCAAGTTTTTGAAGTTCATAAAGTTAAAAGTTTTTAAAGTTCATAAAGTTATAACATTTATCAAGATTTTTTATCAAAAAATCGTAATTCGTAATTGATTTTTATCTGTGTGCCTCGTAATTCGTAATTTTCGTAATTCGTAATTGATTTATCTGTGTGCCTCGTAATTCGTAATTTCGTAATTCGTAATTGTTTATCCCTTTCGCACAAAATGCGGCATTTAAGACGGAAATACAAACGAAAATTCTATCAAGCCTTTTACATCGCCGTTTTCGAGCCATGGCGTTTGATAAATTAATTTTTTTTGCCCGTTTTTTTCTATTGTGTAAGCGTTGCTGGCATTGGTTTTCAGCAAATGCAAAATTTTTTCCCACGAAACGGGCGAATGACAATCGTTAAGATTTTTACCAATCAAATCGCCATATTTTGCAAAAGTTTGTTTCGATTTTTCGTTACAATATATTACAGTACCTTGCGTATCGCAAACAGTAACAGCACAATCCAATTCATCAAAATAATTCATAATCGTATTTTTTATGCGAAGATAATAAAATTAGTTGTAAGTTGTAAGTTGTAAGTCATAAGTTGTAAGTCGTAAGTTGTAAGTTGGTTGTTTCATTTATTGATTTTAGATAAGCACACAGATAACGCAGATGTTACAGATTTACACAGATTTTCTTTGATTTCAAAACTTTATGTTTCTATCCACAACGTTCACAAAGTTTTTCGCAAAGAACACAAGATTTTTTATCTGCATAAACCTGTTTAATCTGCCTTATCTGCGTGCTTATTCAAATCAACAACTAAACCAACCGACTTACCACCAAAAACAAATCTATCAATAGCACTCGCTGCTTTGCGTCCTGCGCCCATGGCAAGAATTACTGTTGCCGAACCTGTTGCAACATCGCCGCCTGCAAATACGCCTGTTCGCGATGTTTGCCCGTCGTCGTCGATGGTAATGCACTTATA
>JAITOP010000105.1 GCA_031289895.1 Prevotellaceae bacterium | reverse complement strand
ATAGTTAATTTACAATAAAAACAATAATTTTTAAATTAAGAAAAACCATAAATTTAAAAATATTTCACAAAAAAAATAAAAATATATTTGTAATTTTGAAAAAAGTTGTATCTTTGCAGTTCCAAAATTTTAAGGTTACCTTAAATTTTGAGCATACAAGCCTCTTTAGCTCAGCTGGCCAGAGCACGTGATTTGTAATCTCGGGGTCGTTGGTTCGAATCCGACAAGAGGCTCGATAAATTGAAAAAGATAAAAAAGGTTAAATATTTTTAAAAATCTCATATCAATTTTCAGGGAGAATACCAGAGTGGCCAAATGGGGCAGACTGTAAATCTGCTGACGTACGTCTTCGGTGGTTCGAATCCATCTTCTCCCACGCAATTTGCGGAAGTAGCTCAGTTGGTAGAGCATTAGCCTTCCAAGCTAAGGGTCGCGAGTTCGAACCTCGTCTTCCGCTCAAAATCAATGAATTCCGAGTCTAAGGTTAGGATTATCGGGGTTTATTTTTGTGTATTCAAAGTCGCTGTTTTTGTTATAAAAAACGTAAGAACGTGACATGCCAGCGTAGCTCAGGGGTAGAGCACTTCCTTGGTAAGGAAGGGGTCGCGAGTTCAATTCTCGCCGCCGGCTCTAAACTTGCAAAAAAGAATGAATGAAGGGATATTAAACAAAGATGTATGAAGACATTAGAATTATGGAGAAGAAAACAAATAAATTATTAATATATTTTTAACGTTAAAAAAATAATAAAATTATGGCAAAAGAAAAATTCGACAGGTCGAAACCGCACGTTAACGTTGGTACGATCGGTCACGTTGACCACGGTAAAACAACACTTACCGCAGCTATTACGATGGTATTGGCAAAAAAAGGTCTTTCAGAAATTAAAACATTCGACCAAATCGACAATGCACCGGAAGAAAAAGAACGTGGTATTACAATTAATACAGCACACGTTGAATATCAAACAGCATCCCGCCACTATGCACACGTTGACTGTCCGGGACACGCCGATTATGTAAAGAACATGGTAACAGGAGCAGCACAAATGGACGGCGCTATCTTGGTTGTTGCCGCAACAGACGGTCCTATGCCTCAAACAAACGAACACGTACTTTTGGCTCGTCAGGTAAACGTACCTCAAATTGTTGTATTTTTGAATAAATGCGACATGGTTGACGACCCTGAAATGTTAGACCTTGTAGAAATGGAAGTTCGTGATTTATTGAACAAATACAACTACGATGGAGATAACGCACCGGTAATTCGCGGTTCGGCTCTTGGCGGACTAAACGGCGAACCTGAATGGGAAGAAAAAATTATGGAACTTATGGATGCCGTTGACTCGTATATTCCAATTCCAAAACGTGAAAACGAAAAACCGTTCCTTATGCCGGTAGAAGACGTATTCTCAATCACAGGACGCGGCACAGTTGCTACAGGACGTATCGAAACAGGCGTTATTAAAGTAGGCGAAGAAATGGAAATCATAGGTCTTGGCGAAAAACCAAGAAAAACAACCTGTACAGGTGTTGAAATGTTCCGTAAACTGCTTGATTCGGGAGAAGCCGGAGATAACGTAGGTTTATTGCTTCGCGGTATTGACAAAAAAGACGTAAAACGCGGACAAGTAATAGCAAAACCGGGTTCAATTACACCACACACACTGTTTGAAGCAGAAATTTACGTGTTGAAAAAAGAAGAAGGCGGACGCCACACTCCTTTCCACAACAGATATCGTCCACAATTCTATTTACGCACACTTGACGTAACAGGCGAAGTACAACTTCCCGAAGGTGTAGAAATGGTAATGCCGGGCGATAACGTAACTATTAATGTAAAATTGATTTACCCTGTTGCTATCAATCAAGGATTACGCTTTGCAATTCGCGAAGGCGGACGTACGGTTGGCGCAGGTCAAATCACTAAGATATTAGAATAATAAATTTATAACCAAAACATTCGGCTATAAAAAATAGTCGAAGTTTAGGGGTGTAGTTCAAGGGCAGAATAGCGGTCTCCAAAACCGTTGATGGGAGTTCGAATCTCTCCACCCCTGCAAAATTATTAAGAGTTACGATTTAATAATTGATTTAATAACAAGTGAATAACGGTGGCTTCCACATCGGATGTTTGCAAATAATATTATTAAAATGATAAAGAAAATTAAGACATATCTAAAAAACGCCTACACAGAGCTTGTGAATAAAGTTTCATGGCCAACGTGGAAAGAGTTGCAAAGCAGCGCATTATTAGTGATGACGACATCATTAATGCTTGCGATTGTTATCTTTTGTGCAGACTCAATTCTTCAATTTGTTATGAAACATGTTTACCTTTATTTATAAATTTATAAAAAAACGGAAAAAATGATATGAACGAACCTGTAAAAAAATGGTATGTTCTTAGAGCTGCGGGCGGGAAAGAAAAGAAAGCGAAAGAATATATTGAAAACGAAAAACGTTTCAGAGGATATGTTTCGCAAGTACTTATTCCTACAGAAAAAATTTACCAAGTAAAAAACGGTAAAAAGATTCTGAAAGAACGGGTATTCTATCCCGGATATGTTTTAGTAGAAGTAGTTCTTACCGGCGAAGTGCAACACCTTTTGCGTAATATTCCTAATGTATCGGGATTTCTTACCGAAAAAAAAGGAGGCGACCCTGTTCCATTGCGAGAAGCAGAAGTTAATCGCATATTAGGCAGAGTAGATGAAATGGCATTAGACGGCGAAGACATAATGATACCTTTTGTGGTAGGCGAACCGGTGAAAGTTACAGATGGACCTTTCAACGGATTTTCGGGCGCTATAGAAGAAGTAAATGATGAGAAGAAAAAACTTGTAGTGATGGTAAAAATCTTCGGACGAAAAACACCACTCGAGCTAAACTTCGTACAAGTAGAAAAAGAATAAATTATAAAGTATTTTAGAAATGGCAAAAGAAATTGCTGGACTAATTAAATTACAAATTAAGGGAGGAGCCGCTAATCCGTCGCCTCCTGTGGGTCCTGCGTTAGGTTCTAAAGGTGTGAATATAATGGAATTTTGCAAACAATTTAATGCAAGAACCCAAGATAAAGCAGGAAAAATATTACCTGTTATTATCACCGTTTACACCGACAAGTCATTTGATTTTATTGTAAAACAGCCACCGGTAGCAGTTCAGTTAAAAGAAGCAGCAAAAGTACAGTCAGGTTCGGCAGAACCCAACAGAAACAAAGTGGCAAAAATTACATGGGAACAAGTGAAGGCAATTGCCGAAAGTAAGATGCCTGATTTAAATGCATTCACCATTACATCGGCAATGAAAATGGTTGCAGGAACAGCAAGAAGTATGGGTATTACTGTAACAGGTGATATGCCTGCCGCGTTAAACTAAAAATTTCATGTAGAAAAGAAATGAGTAAGCTTACAAAAAATCAAAAAACAGCCGATGCTAAGATAGAAGCAGAAAAAAGCTACAAATTAATTGAAGCGGCAAAATTGTTGAAAGAAATATCTTATACAAAATTTGACGCATCAATAGATTTGGATGTTCGTCTTGGCGTTGACCCTCGAAAAGCAAACCAGATGGTCAGAGGCGTTGTAACACTCCCGCACGGTACGGGAAAAAAGGTGAGAGTACTTGCCCTTGTTACCCCCGATAAAGAAACAGAAGCAACAGAGGCAGGCGCCGAATATGTTGGTCTTGACGAATATATCGACAAGATTAAAGGCGGTTGGACAGATGTAGATGTAATAATTTGCACACCAAGCGTGATGGCAAAAGTAGGAGCTCTCGGACGCATTCTGGGACCTCGGGGATTAATGCCTAATCCAAAAACCGGTACGGTTACAATGGAAGTAGGCAAGGCAATAAAAGAAGTTAAAGCAGGTAAAATAGATTTTAAGGTTGATAAATTCGGTATCATCCACGCATCGGTAGCAAAAGTATCTTTCAGCCCGGAGGCAATAGCCGAAAATGCAAAAGAACTTTTAGATACCATAGTAAAGTTGAAACCACAAGCCACAAAAGGTACATACGTAAAAAGCGTATATATTTCATCAACAATGAGCCGTGGACTGGCTATTGACCCTAAAACAATAAGTGACGCAAGTTAAACCTATCAGATTATGAGAAAAGAAGAAAAAAGCGCGTTAATTAATGGATTAGTTGCTGAATTAAATAAAGCTCCTAACTTCTATGTAGCAGATATTTCGGGTTTGAACGCAGCAAACACATCTAAATTACGCAGATTGTGTTTTGAAAAAAACATCAAACTAATAGTAACAAAAAATACACTGCTGAAAAAAGCTTTAGAGCAAAAAGAGTTTCCAGAAACGGACTTATACTCTATACTACAAGGACCTACATCAATAATGATAACCGATACGCCAAACGCACCAGCCAAATTAATTGAAGAATTTGGCAAAAAGCACGGCAAACCGGTATTGAAAGGCGCTTATGTACAAGAATGTCTGTTTATAGGAGAAAATAATCTTGATGCATTGATACACATCAAATCTCACGACGAACTTGTCGGCGAGATTGTTGGAATGTTACTATCACCGGCTAAGAATGTCATATCGGCATTACAGTCAGCCGGAGGTAAATTGGCAGGCATAGTGAAAACATTGTCTGAAAAAACAGAATAAAAAGAATAAAAAACAAACGAAATTATTAATAATTTAAAAAAATAAAAAATGGCAGATATTAAAAAATTTGCAGAAGAGTTAGTAAATCTATCTGTTAAAGAAGTTCAAGAACTTGCAAACATTTTAAAAGAAGAGTACGGTATTGAACCTGCGGCTGCAGCAGTTGCTGTTGCTGCACCTGTTGCAGCAGATGCACCAGTTGCCGAGCAAACCGAATTTGACGTAATTTTAAAAGCAGCCGGGCAGGCAAAACTACAAATTGTGAAACTTGTAAAAGATATTACCGGTCTTGGACTGAAAGAAGCTAAAGAATTGGTTGATGCTGCACCAAAAGCAATTAAAGAAAAAATTGCAAAAAGTGATGCAGAACAAATCAAAGGTCAAATAGAAGAAGCAGGCGGAGAAGTTGAAATTAAATAAACTTAATCTCCGCTTAGTCGGGCTTTTATTTTAGGTTTAGAACCTTGTAAAAGGGTTCTAAGCCTTTTTGTCGTTAAAAAGTTTATTGAAAAAAATTTCAAAAAAAATGCCTCAGAATAAAACAAACAGAATAAATTTCGCATCGTCGAAAGTTCAATTTCCATATCCTGATTTTCTGGAAATACAGTTAAAATCGTTTAAGGATTTTTTCCAATTGGAAACAACACCGGAAAACAGGAGAAATGAAGGACTTTTTAAAGTCTTTCAAGATAATTTTCCAATAACAGATACTCGAAACAATTTTGTTTTAGAGTTTATTGATTATTTTATCGACCCTCCTCGTTATACAATCGAAGAATGTCTCGACAGAGGGTTAACATACAGCGTTCCGCTAAAAGCGAAACTGAAACTGTATTGCACCGACCCCGAGCATGAAGATTTTGATATGGTAATACAAGACGTATATCTGGGAATGATTCCGTATATGACAGCACAAGGAACATTTGTGATAAACGGAGCAGAACGTGTTGTTGTATCGCAGTTACATCGCTCGCCGGGTATGTTCTTCGGACAAAGCATTCATGCTAACGGAACAAAATTATATTCGGCAAGAATTATCCCGTTCAAAGGCTCGTGGATTGAATTTGCAACTGACATCAACAACGTTATGTATGCATATATCGACCGCAAAAAGAAACTTCCGGTAACAACACTGTTGCGCGCCATAGGTTTCGAGTCGGACAAAGATATTCTTGAAATATTTGACCTTGCCGATGAAATAGAAGTAACCAATGTTAATATCAAAAATGTAGTTGGTCGCCGTCTTGTTGCACGTGTGCTTAAATCGTGGGTTGAAGATTTCGTTGACGAAGATACAGGTGAAGTTGTATCTATTGAACGCAACGAAGTAGTTATCGACCGCGAAACAATAATAGAACCAAAACACGTAGATGCTATTATCGAATCGGGAGCAAAATCAATACTTGTACACAAAGAAACAATCAACTCAGGCGATTATGCAATAATACACAACACATTGCAAAAAGACCCCTGCAACTCCGAAAAAGACGCAGTAACGTATGTTTATCGTCAGTTACGAAGCTCCGAACCACCCGATGAGGCAACAGCCCGTGATGTGATTGATAAATTATTTTTCTCAGATAAACGTTATGATTTGGGAGATGTTGGTCGTTTTCGTATAAACAGAAAATTAAACCTTAACATTCCACCCGAAACCAGAGTTCTTACACGCGAAGACATTATTGCTATCATAAAATATCTTATACAGCTAATAAATTCAAAAGCAGATGTTGATGATATCGACCATTTGAGCAACCGAAGAGTACGCACAGTTGGCGAACAACTTGCAAACCAGTTTGGCGTAGGATTGGCTCGTATGGCACGTACAATACGCGAAAGAATGAATGTGCGCGACAACGAAGTGTTTACACCTATCGACCTTATAAACGCAAAAACACTATCATCTGTAATTAATTCATTTTTCGGAACAAACCAACTTTCGCAATTCATGGACCAAACAAATCCATTGGCAGAAATGACGCACAAACGCCGTTTGTCGGCATTAGGACCGGGCGGTTTATCACGCGAAAGAGCAGGATTTGAAGTACGAGATGTGCATTATACACACTACGGCAGATTGTGTCCGATAGAAACCCCCGAAGGACCAAATATAGGCTTGATATCTTCACTTTGTGTTTACGCAAAAATAAACGGTCTCGGATTTATTGAAACACCATACCGAGATGTAACCGAAGGCAAAGTAGATTTAGACAATGTACATGTAAAATATTACAGCGCCGAAGATGAAGAACTTAAAGTAATAGCACAAGCCAATGCAAAATTAAACGAAAATGGCTCGTTTGCCGAAAATCGTGTAAAATCACGTGTTGAAGCCGACTTTCCATTGGCAGCGCATAATGAAATAGACCTGATGGACGTTGCGCCAAATCAGATAGCATCAATCGCCGCATCGCTTATACCATTTCTCGAACATGACGATGCAAACCGCGCACTTATGGGTTCAAACATGATGCGTCAGGCAGTTCCTTTGATAGCGCCCGAAGCCCCAATTGTAGGCACAGGACTTGAAGGTCAGATTGTAGTTGATGGACGTACGCAAATAACAGCCGAAGATAACGGCGAAATTGTATATGTGGATGCCAACGAAATACGTATAAAATATGATGCTACCGAAACAGAACGATTTATAAGTTTCGACTCCGAAATTACGGTTTGTAAAATTCCAATTTATCGTAAAACAAACCAAAGCATGTGCATAAACCTTCGCCCTATTGTTCGCAAAGGACAAAGAGTGAAAAAAGACGATATTCTTACCGAAGGTTATTGTACTCAAGGCGGTGAACTTGCATTAGGCTGCAACCTGAAAGTTGCATTTATGCCATGGCAAGGTTACAATTTTGAAGATGCCGTTGTGTTGTCGGAACGAATGGTGCGAGACGATATGTACACATCAATACACATTGATGAATATATAATGGAAGTGCGCGAAACAAAACGCGGACTCGAAGAACTTACATCCGATATTCCTAACGTAAGCGACGATGCAACAAGAGATTTGGACGAACACGGAATCATACGCATAGGAGCAAATGTTGAGCCGGGAGATATTCTTATAGGTAAAATTACACCCAAAGGAGAATCAGACCCATCGCCAGAAGAAAAACTTTTGCGTGCAATATTCGGCGATACCGCAGGCGATGTAAAAGACGCATCACTCAAAGCAACACCATCGTTACACGGAACGGTTATCAATAAAATGCTGTTTTCGCGCGTTATCAAAGATAATAAAAAAACATCAAAACAAAACGAGAAAACATTACTCTTACAAGTTGATACCGACTTTGAAAAACGCACAAATAAATTAAAACGTATTCTTGTCGAAAAACTTACTGCATTTCTCGATGGTAAAACATCATTAGCAATTGTAGATTATTACGGAGTAGAAGTTGTTGCAAAAGGAACAAAATTTATATCAAAAATTCTCGAAGGAATAGATTATCTTTTGATAAATCCAAATAAGTGGACAACCGACAAAGAAAAAAATACAGTTATTAAAAAGATAATCAACAATTATCTTATCAAATATAAAGAACTGGATGCCGAAAGTAAACGTAAAAAATATAACATTACTATTGGCGATGAACTTCCGGTTGGAATAGTTCAGCTTGCCAAAGTTTATATTGCCAAAAAACGCAAAATCCGCGTAGGCGATAAAATGGCTGGACGACACGGAAACAAAGGAATTGTAGCGCGTA
This sequence comes from Prevotellaceae bacterium, assembly GCA_031289895.1. Classification (GTDB taxonomy): domain Bacteria; phylum Bacteroidota; class Bacteroidia; order Bacteroidales; family UBA932; genus JAIRKV01. Next base: position 6,156 of record JAITOP010000105.1, on the reverse strand, counting down.
TCGTTCGCGATGCCGATATGCCTTTTCTTGAAGATGGAAGTATTGTTGACGTTGTACTTAATCCTCTTGGCGTGCCTTCGCGTATGAACTTGGGGCAGATTTACGAAACCGTTCTCGGATGGGCAGGCAAAGAATTAAATATGAAATTTGCAACACCTATTTTTGACGGAGCAACACTCGATGATATTTGCGAATATACTGATAAAGCAGCAATTCCGCGCTATGGAAAAACATATCTGCGAGACGGAGGAACAGGCGAACCGTTTGACCAGCCGGCAACAGTAGGAGTTATATATTACATAAAACTCGGACACATGGTTGACGACAAAATGCACGCACGTTCGATAGGACCATATTCACTTATCACACAACAACCGCTTGGAGGTAAAGCCCAGTTTGGCGGACAGCGTTTTGGTGAAATGGAAGTTTGGGCGCTCGAAGCATTTGGCGCATCAAATATCTTGCAGGAAATTTTGACAATTAAGTCGGATGATGTTGTCGGCAGAGCAAAAGCTTATGAAGCAATTGTTCGCGGCGACCCAATGCCTGTACCGGGAATACCTGAATCGTTAAACGTATTATTACACGAGTTAAAAGGTTTGGCTTTGAGCATAAAACTTGAATAGTAAAAATGTTTTTGCTACACAATACATTATTTAATATGTATTGTTTTGGAACTTATTTTTATACAATAGAAATTCTTAATAATTAATATAGAATACAATGGCTTTAAAAAGAGAGAATAAAGTAAAAAACAACTTTAATAAAATTACAATTGGTTTGGCATCGCCCGAAGAAATATTAGAACATTCGAGTGGTGAAGTTTTTAAGCCTGAAACAATAAATTACCGAACATATAAACCCGAACGTGATGGATTGTTTTGTGAACGTATATTCGGACCTGTAAAAGACTATGAATGTCATTGCGGAAAATATAAACGCATACGCTACAAAGGCATAGTTTGCGACCGCTGCGGAGTTGAAGTTACCGAAAAGAAAGTGCGCCGCGAAAGAGTAGGGCATATATCGCTGATAGTGCCGGTTGCTCATATTTGGTATTTTCGCTCAAATCCTAATAAAATAGGATATTTGCTTGGCGTTCCCGCAAAAAAATTAGAAGCAATTATTTATTATGAAAAATACATAATTGTAAATCCGGGAATAAAACAAGCCGATGGCATTAATAAATACGACTTGCTTACAGGCGATGAATACGATGATTTAGTAGCAACATTGCCAAAAGAAAATCAACTTTTGGACGACGAAGACCCCAACAAATTTGTAGCAGGAATGGGAGCGGAGGTGATTTATAAACTTCTTTCAGAACTTAATCTGGACGAACTGTCATACTCGTTAAGGCACAAGGCTAATACCGAAACATCGCAACAACGCAAAGCCGATGCACTTAAACGCCTGAACGTAGTTGAAGCATTTCGCGAAGCCAAAGACGTAAACAAACCCGAATGGATGATTATGAAAGTGCTTCCGGTGATTCCTCCCGAATTGCGCCCATTAGTACCACTTGATGGCGGACGCTTTGCTACATCCGATTTAAACGATTTGTATCGCCGCGTAATTATTCGCAACAACCGCCTTAAACGATTGATTGAAATAAAAGCTCCGGATGTGATTCTTCGCAACGAAAAACGTATGTTACAAGAAGCTGTTGACTCATTGTTCGACAACTCTCGTAAATCAAATGCCGTAAAAACAGAATCAAACAGAGCCTTAAAATCACTTTCGGATTCACTGAAAGGAAAACAAGGACGTTTTCGTCAAAACCTTTTAGGTAAACGTGTTGACTATTCGGCACGCTCGGTAATCGTTGTTGGACCCGAACTTAAAATGCACGAATGTGGTTTGCCAAAAGATATGGCATCGGAATTATATAAACCATTTATTATTCGTAAACTTATAGAACGCGGAATAGTAAAAACCGTAAAATCGGCAAAGAAAATTGTTGACAGAAAAGACCCAGTAGTATATGATATTCTGGAAAATGTGATGAAAGGACACCCCGTTTTATTAAACCGTGCGCCAACATTGCACCGTTTGGGGATTCAGGCATTTCAGCCAAAATTGATTGAAGGCAAAGCAATTCAGTTGCACCCGCTTGCATGTACGGCGTTCAATGCCGACTTTGATGGCGACCAAATGGCTGTGCATCTGCCACTTGGCAATGCGGCAATTATCGAAGCCCAATTGTTGATGCTTGGTTCGCATAATATTCTTAATCCGGCTAACGGAGCACCTATTACAGTGCCATCACAGGATATGGTGCTTGGTTTGTACTATATTACAAAACCCAAAAAAGGCGCAAAAGGCGAAGGATATGTATTTTACGGAACAGAAGAAGCAATTATAGCGTATAACGAAAAACGAGTAGATTTACACTCAATAGTAAAAGTTCGTATAAATACAAGTTTGGACGATAGCGTAGAAAAAAACGAAATTATCGAAACAACGGTAGGACGTATAATTTTCAATCAGGTTGTGCCGAAAGAAGTAGGATATATCAACGAACTTCTTACAAAAAAATCATTACGCGATATTATAGGTAAAGTGTTAAAAACGACAGGAATAGCATGCACAGCCGAATTTCTTGATGACATTAAACACATGGGTTATCAAATGGCGTTCAGAGGCGGATTGTCGTTTAATCTTGGCGATGTTATTGTTCCCGACGAAAAAGTTAAACTTGTAGAAGAAGGATATGCTCAGGTTGAGGAAGTTATGAATAACTACAACATGGGTTTCATTACAAATAACGAACGTTATAATCAAATTATTGATATTTGGACACATACAAACTCACGTATCACAAAAATATTATTAGACAGACTTGCAACCGACAAACAAGGTTTTAATCCTGTGTATATGATGCTTGATTCGGGAGCGCGTGGCTCGAAAGAACAAATTCGTCAGCTTGGCGGAATGCGCGGATTGATGGCTAAACCCCAAAAATCAGGCGCAGAAGGCGGACAAATTATTGAAAACCCGATTCTTGCAAACTTTAAAGAAGGACTTTCGGTTCTCGAATATTTTATTTCAACTCACGGCGCACGTAAAGGGCTGGCAGATACGGCTCTTAAAACAGCCGATGCAGGTTATCTTACCCGTCGTTTGGTTGACGTTTCGCAAGACGTTATTATCAACGAAGACGATTGCGGCACATTGCGCGGACTGACAGTTACAGCAATAAAAAATAACGATGAAGTTGTAGAATCGCTATACGATAAAATACTTGGACGCACATCAGTACACGATATTTTCCATCCGCTTACCGGAAAAATAATTATAGCAGCAGGCGAAGAATTTACAGAAGAAGTTTCAGCCGAAATAGATTCATCTCCAATCGAACAAGTTGAAATTCGTTCGGTGCTTACCTGCGAATCGCGAAAAGGCGTTTGTGCAAAATGTTATGGACGTAATCTTGCCTCAGGACGCATGGTACAACGCGGCGAAGCAGTTGGCGTTATCGCAGCCCAATCAATCGGTGAACCCGGAACACAGTTGACACTTAGAACATTCCACGTCGGCGGTGTTGCCGGCGGCGCGGCTACCGACAATAAAATAGTGGCACGTTACGGCGGTCGCCTCGAAATAGACGAACTGCGCACTGTTACAAGAGTAAACGATAACGGCATAAGTATTGATATGGTAATCGGACGTTTAGCCGAATTGAGAATTATTGACGTAAACACAGGAATTACATTATATACGCACAACGTTCCATACGGCGCAAGTTTGTATTTCAAAAACGGAACAATAATAAACAAAGGAGATATGATTTGCGATTTCGACCCGTACAACGCCGTAATTATTTCGGAATTTGCAGGAAAAATCGGATTTGATGGACTTGTAGATGGCAAAACATATCGCGAAGAATCGGACGAACAAACAGGATTTACAGAAAAAGTTATCATCGAATCGCGTGAAAAAAATCTTAACCCGATAGTTCAGATATTAGATTCGAAAAATGCTGAAATAAAACAATATAACTTGCCGGTAGGCGCACATATTGTTGTTGAAGAAGGACAAAAAGTTAAGGCAGGCGATATTTTGGTGAAAATACCACGCGCACTTGGCAAAGCAGGCGATATTACGGGAGGACTTCCGCGTGTTACCGAATTGTTTGAAGCGCGCAATCCGTCAAATCCTGCGGTTGTATCCGAAATAGATGGTGAAGTTTCGTTAGGAAAAATAAAACGCGGAAATCGCGAAATAATAGTAACATCAAAAACAGGTGAAGAAAAGAAATACCTTGTTCCTCTGTCGCGACAAATTCTTGTACAGGAAAACGATTACGTGCGTGCTGGAACTCCACTTTCAGACGGAGCGATAACCCCGCTTGATATATTATCAATTCAAGGACCAACAAAAGTTCAGGAATATATAGTAAACGAAGTACAGGAAGTTTATCGGTTACAAGGTGTTAAAATCAACGATAAACACTTTGAAGTTATTGTTCGCCAAATGCTGCGTAAAGTAGAAATTATCGACCCGGGCGACACAAAATTTTTGCCCGAACAAATTGTTGATAAATGGGGATTTATGCAAGAAAACGATTGGATTTACGATAAAAAAGTTGTTGAAGATGGAGGCGATTCTACCGAATTTAAACCCGGACAAATTGTTTCGGCACGTCGTTTGCGCGACGAAAATTCAATGCTCAAACGTAAAGACAAAAAGCAAGTTATAGTGAGAGATGCAATGCCCGCAACATCAAGTCAGGTGCTGCAAGGAATTACACGCGCCGCTTTGCAAACAACAAGTTATATGTCGGCAGCATCGTTTCAGGAAACAACAAAAGTATTGAACGAAGCAGCCATAAGAGGAAAAACAGACACACTCGAAGGATTGAAAGAAAATGTTATCTGCGGACATCAACTGCCGGCAGGAACAGGCGCGCGCCGCTTTGATAATCTCGTTGTAGCCTCGATGGAAGACTATCAGAAAATGCTGACAGGAAAACTTACAATCGAAGAAAAACTTGCAAGATAACGATAGTATAAAATATTAAGAACCCGTATGTTATAAAAGGGGTGCATTTCAAATTGTTGTTTTTTAGTCCGCAGGAACGACAATAGCATAACCGTAGATGTAGCGTATCGCAACCTACGGACAGAAATGGCAGCCAGCCTCTTGCGCGGAGCAATGTCCTTGCATTGAAACAAGGTAATTGCTCCGCGCGAAATGGGATGGGTTGCTTGTTGCCTTGCATTTTGCTTGCTGCATACGGGGTTAATAGAATGTCGTTCATGCTGGTGGGGTGTAAAAAATTAAGGTTTCATTTTTTGCAAATGTTCGTTCTTTTTTACCATTATTTTTGTGAACGCCCTCAATCGCATCTCGTTTTCCGTCATCTCTTTCCCTTATTAAGCAATGAAAAATAAATAAGATATAAATGTCTCCGGATTGCTTCGTTCCTCGCGACGCATGGACTTCACGTCATTGCGAGGAACGAAGCAATCTGGAAATTAAAAACATTACAAGTTATTTAGTCGCTCCTTATTAATTCAATTTTCATTTACCACAAAAAAAATTGCAACAAAAAGTTTTTTACATCTCTTTTAAAATTTCTATGTATTTCATTAAATTCCAAGTTGTTGAAAATAATAATGCGTTATTGCACCAAAAGAACCCCTTTGTGATTTATATTGATAAAGTCGCTAAACAAGGATAAAATATAGATTTCTTTGATTTTGGTCTTTGTTTTTCCTTACATAATTTGCAAGTTTTTATTCAGAAAAGGAGCAAAATCTTGCAAATATATGCAAGTATTTTTTGTTATAATATACTAATAATAATATAATTAATGGCTTTTTAAGAATCGACTAATTATTTTGATAGCTGCTTAGTATTAGTTGTTGATTAAAAAAAATCGTTATAACTTTATAAACTTTAAAAACTTTCTACTCCTTTGTTCTTGTTTGGTTGTTGATTTCCCGTTCATTCGGATTTGCAATCCGAATGTTGAAGTATAAGGATTTGTAATCCGCAACAAAATCATAAAACAAATGTGTGTTTTTCGGATTATAAATCCTTATACTCCATGACGCAGGATTACAAATCCTGCCGGACGGGCATTGCATATATCGCTACAAAAATAATCTGTTTCATATTCTAAAAAAATTAAATGTTACAAAATCAATA
>JAITOP010000020.1 GCA_031289895.1 Prevotellaceae bacterium | reverse complement strand
CCGCAAAATTTGTAATCCTGCGGCGATAAGTATTAGCATTTGTAATGCAAAATCACAAATAAACAGCGGTAAAGCAATTTTATCGCTGTTTTTTCTTTTTCCACAGTTCGGCATAGCATTCACGCTTGCAAATAATAACATAAAAATTTTATCTGTAACACAAACAAAAAAAAGAGCCTCAAAAAATTTCGAAACTCTTTTTTATCTATTTTAAATTAATGAAAATCTGCTATATCATTATCATCCTCCTCGTCTCATCATTCCGGGTCCGCCCATCGACGAGCCGCCGCTTACCGATTGCCCTCCGAAAACATTAAACCTGTATGTAAACGAAACTATAAAATAACAATTCAGCGTATTTGTTAATGATTGCTGTATATAGTTGTCGGTTGCTGAGTATGTTATGTTCTTTTTGTCGCGTAAAATATCGTTTACCGAAAATTTTAGTGTTCCTTTGTTATTCATGATGCTTTTTTCAATTCCTGCATTCCACACCACTTGCGACACGTCATAGCCTGCTGCGTAGCCGCTTCCGGTTTTAAACGATATGTCGCTTACAAAAGTAAAACTTAAAGGCAAATAAACTGTTGTCCAAGCGTTAACGTCGTAGTCGCGTATATTTTGGTTGTTTGTTGATGCTAACGAATTTTTTGTACTTGTAAATGTTATTGTTCCGCCAAGTCCTAAATCCATAAACAGCGTGCTGAATTGTACGCCCAAATTAGGTATATATCTGTTGTATTGAGTTTTGTTTTTTAATCCGTTATTTAAACTTACGTTTTGGCTCAGTTGCATTCGCGATGACGAAGTAAGCTGAAATGAAGTGCTTATCGGAAAATTAACGGTAACATCGCTGCCTAAACTCCACACTCCGTTAACATTATCGTAGCTTCTTTCCTGAATACCGGCGGTATCAAATGTTGATTTTGATACTATGCTGTTTTGCGTCATACTTCCGCGTAAGCGAACCATTAAAGTACGCATTTTTGTGCGATTATTGAGGTTGTATCTTACATCCATCGAATGTGTAAAACTTGGTTTAAGATTTTCATTACCAAAACTTATCATTAGCGGATTTGTTCTGTCAATCCAAGGGTCTAATTGTGTTAAACTTGGCTGTCCTGTTCGTGTGTTATAATCAATTCTGATGTTGTGCGATTTTGTAAAGTTATATTGAAATTGCGCCATAGGACCAAAATTTGTAACATTGCGTTCCTGCTCTGTTTGTTGACCTGTTTCGTAACGTGTTCGTATGCTTTGCGATGATTGCGGGTTAACGTTAACGCCTACCTGAAAATTATATTTTTCGCTTGTCCGTTTAAAACTTACGTGTATTTGCTGATTAATATATTTATTTTCGTAGCTGTTGCTGTATGTAGAATCAAAATCGGTGTAACTTCCGCCATTATTATTGTAAGTATCTGTTTTCTGGTCGCGGTTGTTTGCGCTGTACGAGTAACGGAATTGCAGAAAATTGTTTTTCGATAAAGGTTCAACATAAGATGCGTCGAAACGATATGTTACGCTGTTGCTGTTGTTGTTCGACAGTTGGTCTAAGTTTAAAACAGAATCGGTTTTCACATATCGGGTTCTCGAATCTGATTTTGTATAACCTTTGGTATCGCTTCCTGTGTATTGTAATTCGAATGATAAATTTCTGCCCGGTGTTTTAAATTTATGACTATAATTTAATTCTGCACCGTAAGATATTGTTTTATTTTCGGTGCGATTGTGTTGCATATTTGTATTTACAGAATCAAAATCGCCGCCAAAAGTTTCCGACGAACTTGTTCTGTACGAGTCGGAATGTGAGAGGCTGCCTTGCGGGCGGAATATAAATGTATTATATTCGTTGGGTTTGTACGTGAACCGCACATTTGAATTGTAGTTTCTGTTGTAAGTATCGGATGACGATGATGAGTTCCGAGAAAATGAGCTGTCTTGCTGTGCATCGTTTTTCAAAAACGTTTCTGTATTCGACGAACTTTCTACATTGGTATTTCGGTAAGTAAAATATCCGTTTCCTTCTATGGTTAGTTTGTCGGTGGCATAACTTGCAATATCCAAACCGCCCATTCCTGCCGATGTATTTCCTGATGTTCCTCCGAATGTATTACGTCCGCCGCGTCCTGTATTTGTATTATTAAAATTGCTGATTAATGTAAATCGGCTGTTTGATGTCATTCTGTTTACAAATGCGCTTTCGTCAAGTCGTAATTTGTTGCCTGCTTCGTTTTTAATATCCCGTCCCAAGCCGCTGTTAATATTTCCCATCCATCCTTGTTGCTGACCTTTTTTTATTTCGAGATTAATTACTGTTTCTTCTTGTCCATCGCTGATTCCGGTAAGTCTTTCCTGTTCTGATTTTCTATCAAGCACCTGAACTTTTTCTACAATTTTTACAGGAACGTTTTTTGTAGCAAGAGTGGGGTCGTTTGCAAAAAATTCTTTTCCGCCAAGCAAAACTTTTGATACTTCTTTTCCGCCTGCGGTGATAGTTCCGTCTTTATCGACCTGAACGCCGGGCAGTTTTTTCAAAAGGTCTTCAATAACAGCATTATCCTGCAATTTATAAGCATTAGGATTGTATTCTACTGTATCGCCTTTTATTGTTACTGCGGTTGCTTTTCCAACCACGCTTGCGCCTTGCAGCACAATTCCGCCTTTCAGTACAATATTGCCCAATTTAAATTCTTTGGCAGTTCCGTCAATATATATTTTTTTACTGAAATCGTCATAACCAATATACGATACTTTTATCATATAAGTGCCTTTGGCTACGTCTTTTATTGTAAAATTTCCGTTCTCGTCGGTAGAAATGCCTTTTATTAAAACCGTATCGGGCATACTGTGCAACATAACCGTAGCCATTGGCAACGATTCTTCTCCATCGGTTAAAACGCCTGTAATATTTGTTTGTGCCGAAGCATAAAATCCTAAAAACAAAAGCGTTGTGGCAAATAAAATTTTCTTCATATAATTATTTTGTTAGTTGTGTGTAAATCCAGAATGAATGACTTTTAGACATATCGCGCATTTGTCGTTGCATATCGCCGCTTATCATGCCGCCGCCCGGTCTGCCGCCACCGCCGCCAAAATTAGGCATTTGCATTCCGTTTAAAACTATTCCTATTGCAAAAGTATTGTTGCCGTTAATTTGTTCCGGTTTGCAAAATGCGGTGAACGGAATTTTATATTCGGCAATTGTGTTACCGTTTTTGCCGTTGTAATCTGCTTTAATGTCGAGTTCGTCAACTTTGTAAGTATTATCCTTGATATTTTCAAAACCGCGCAGTTCCATTGTTTTGTAGGTTCTTTCGCTTTCCTGACGGCGCACATCTTCGCGTGTTGCGTTTCTGTCGCGGGCTGAAAAACGTTCTTCCCACGAAAGTGGAACAGGATATTTTAAGCCTGTTTTGCGTTTTTCTTTTCCGTCAGCCGAAATCCAAACTTCAACGCCGCCCATAGTGAATTTGGTCATTGCAATGTCGGCGGTTGCTTTTATAAGTATGTAAAGATTTTCGTCATCGTTGGCAATGCTGTACATTAAGCCGCTGCTTTCGTCAAAAAACGAAATGGCTGATTCCCAATCCGAATCATCGCCATCTACAACAATATTATTAATAAATTCCGCTTTAAGCGGTTCTTTTTCGGTTTGTGCTATCGCGTTAAAGCCAAGAGTAATCATACTTATTGATAGCAATGCAAATTTAATTTTTTTCATTATTATGTTTCTATTTGATTTTATTTATACAAATTTATTTATACAAAAACAACTGTCGAATTAAACAATTAAAACAACTGCAAAGTTTGATAATAGTTTTTGAAAAAGGTTTAAATGGCATGAAAAATATTTTAATTTTAACTAATATTCACTTTTGATGTGTAAACAAAAATTAAATCAAATATTATTTGCTAAGGAAATGTTATGAAATAATTTGACCATATAAAAAATTTAAAATTATTATTACTATTCAACTTTCGCAAGACAAGAATTTGTGATATATTAAACCTAATTTCTAACCTAATTTTTCAATAAAACAACCTCAGTAGCAATATGTTGAAAAAAAAACAACAACCTCATTACCTCATTACCTCATTACCTCATTACCTCATTACCTCATTACCTCATTACCTCATTACCTCATTTTAATGTTTGGAAT
>JAITOP010000393.1 GCA_031289895.1 Prevotellaceae bacterium | reverse complement strand
GATGTGATTTATAAAAACTGTCTGCAAAATCATGCCGAACCCGAAGATATAGAATACTATATGTGCGGACCCGGACCAATGGCATCGGCAGTAATTAAAATGCTCGACAACCTCGGCGTTCCCCCAGAAATGCTGATGTTCGACGATTTTGGATAGTAATTTAACACGATAATTTAGAACGAAAGAGCGTAGAATTTTTATTTGCGCTCTTTTTTTATACTCCACTCGGTCTCCGTCATTGCGAGGGCGTAGCCCGAAGCCCGAAGCAATCCGGTAAATTGCTTATTTACGCTGGATTGCTTCGCAAGCTCGCAATGACGAAAATGCAATTTATGCCGGAGTTTAGTATAATAAAGAAGTTAGGGAAAGTTAATAAAACAAGTGCGAATTATGAATTACAAATTAAGAAAAATACCCCATCCGTTAGGTTTTTAACCGCGATAATTTGAATTGCATCCGTAATTCGTAATTCGTAATTGTTTTTCTGGTTTGCTTCGTAGTTCCTCCTCGCAATGACGTGCTATATTCGACTAATGACTAACGACCAAAGACTAACGACTAACGACCAAAGACTAACGACCAAAGACTAACGACCAAAGACCAACGACCTAAAATTTAATTATCGCTTGCGCCTTTATTTCAGTTTGTTTGTTGCCATCTATTTTTGTTGTGCCGCTACTTATTGATTCTACGCCGGAGTAGATTGTTTGCGATAATCGCAGCCACAAGTTTATGCGTTTTGATATTGAATATTTCAGATTAAAATATCGGCGTTGTCCTTTCGAATAATATGCCGGTATTGAATATGCGTAAAGTACGTCGTCTTCGTAAGCGTATATGCGTGTGTTCCAACTGTCTGTATTAAAATATGCGTAGCGCAACGAAACGGCGAATGGCAATTTCTTAAAACTGTAGGCTATATCCTGAAAAAACATAAATCCTTTTTCGCGAGGCTGGTTGCCGATTTTAACTGTTGCATATTCAACTCTGCTTTTCATTTTTAAATTTCCGAAAAGGGTATAATTAATATTATAATTTATGTGAAACACTGATTTATCAACGGTTTGGGCTATCTTGGCATTTTCGGGAGTAAAATTTTCCTTATTGTTTTTTTGCTTCACATTCACATACATATTGACATTATAATTTGGCGTATAATCAATTCTGACGGCATACGAATATCCCTGCGAAGGTGCATTAATTCTGTATTTTAACCACGAAAAACTAAATATATCAAAATATCCCGAAAAATTAACTTTTTGCAAAGGCGAAAATGCTGCCGACAGAAAAAATCCCTCTTCGTTTTCGGTTTTAGTACCATCGCTAAACCCTTGTGCATACAGCGATTGATAGTCGTGTGCATAATTTCTGTACAACAGCGACAATTGTATATTTTGCTCCAAACCTAATGTTGCGCCAACAACGCTCGCATTTTTCGTATTGGGGTCGAATGCGGTTTCGGCAAATAAAATAATTCGTTTCCACATCCATTGTGCATCCGCAGAATAGTTGTAATTCGACGTTTTGTTGAGTTCAAATATATTGTACGGTTGCAAATCGCGCACATAATCTGCGCCGAAACCGTGCCACAGTCCCGAAATTCCGACACGTAAATTTTTATATTCGTAATTTACATTTCCGCCGAATGCCGTTTCGCTCACAAAATTTTTACCTTTCATTTCGCTGTTTGTGCGATGTAATCCTGTCGTTTGCAAGGTTTTGAACAAGTTATTTGTACTGTCGGTGATTGTTGCATCTCGGTTTTTGTACGATGCCAATACCGAAATATTAAATCTGCCCGATTCGATATTTGCCGCTACACCTCTGAAATATTTATTTTCGTCGGTTGACGAATAGCCGTAAACCCCACGCGCACGCTTGCGCACGACAGTTCCAACAACTGATTTATTTATGCTAAAACCGTTCCACAACACAAGCCCCTGACCGAATTGAGCCTGAAAATCGCCTACAATCAAGCGTTTCAGCGTTTTTTTAGAATCGTACTGAACGTGTCCCGAAATAAAATCGAAATATTTTTCGCCTGCATCTTTTTCTGTTGTGATATTCCATTTCAGCCGGTCGCGATATTTATAAGAATAGCGCGTGTAAAGCGATAGCGGCGAACCTCGAAATTTTGTTGTTGCATCGTCTTTGTATCCTGCCTGTTTTTCAACAAGTTGTTTTGCCCGCGCAATAATTTGATGTTCGCCGCGAGTAATCATATCTTTAAATTTTGCAGTATCCGATTTTGAGATATATTCATTGTCGGATGTGGCGGAAACAAAGGGATACAGACTTTCGGCAAGCGCATCGTCAAACCCGTGAACAAAGGCAAGCTCATATTTGCTCAGCATTTTTCCATTGCTTTTCAGATATTCAAGTATAGACGAAATTTGAAAATCGCTGAGAATGTACAATTGCTCCAAATCCTTACGTGTAGCGGCGTTCAGGTTTATGGGATTATTCAATAAAGTTGTAAATTGTTCGTATAATTGTTCAAAATCAATTTCAGAATTTTCGTCATCTGTAGATGCGGCAATGTCTTCAATCAAGCCGATAAGTATTTTTACAGGATTTTCGTTGGTTTCCTGAGCTGTGATTTTCACAAAAAACAAAACAAAAAATAATATGACCGTAATTTTTTTCATTTTTTGTTTAATTTATATGAAACACTTATACAGCTTATGTTTCCAAGCACATTATGATAACTGTATGCAACATCAATATTTATTTGTTTATATTGATAACCTGCGCCAAGCGTAAATAATTCGGGGTTTGTAGATACTCCGGCGCGTAAACATAATTGCGTTAAAAAATAATATTCCATTCCGCCGCAAAACGAGATACGGCTTAGGTTGTCGTAAATAAAGTCGGTGCAAAAAAGCAGCGTTGATATTGGTTTGTATGCCAATCCGATTTTATATCGCACGGGCATTTTTTCATTATTTTCTAATGATAGCGAGGTTTGCGTGGGATTAAAAACGTGTGCGCCGACATAAAAATTTTCCGACAAATCGGCAAACAAACCCACCTCGCCGCTCACCGCAGTTGTATTTTGATAGCCGTTTATGAAATTTATTGTGTTGTAATTTATTTGTGCGCTAAGCGAAAACATTTTCCAAAGACGCTTTGCAAAAGCCGCCGAAATTTTATTTTCGCTATATTCAGAAAAACCAAAATGAGCAACAGAGCCGCCAAAAACTCCAATTTTTGTAGGTACAGCAACAGATAACGCGCTTAACGAAAGTTCGGAAATTCCAAAATTATTTTTATAAAATGCTGCAAATTCAATATCGTGAAGTAAGGTTAATGCCGCCTGATTATTTACTGTTGACCACACGTCTGCCGTTGCTGTGCCTGCATTTCCCATTCCTGCCGAACGCGCTCCGTTTGCATACGTGTTGCTCTGAGCATTTGCACTCACTGCAAACACAGCAAAAAACACAAGTACAGCAATTGTCTTCATAGCAATATGTTTTTGTAAAATGTAAAATATTAAATATTAAAAAACCATAAAAATATAAATATCACAAAATTAATAAAACATATCACATAAAAACAAAAAAATATTCGATTATTTTTGTCATTAACGATTTGC
>JAITOP010000386.1 GCA_031289895.1 Prevotellaceae bacterium | reverse complement strand
TTTTTTAATGATTATTTTGTTCCTTTATTTTATCCAAAAAACTGAATACAAAGATACAAAATCCTCATATAATATCTGTATTTTACCTGAAAATAATTTCATATCTCTCTTTTAATTTTTTCACATCACGCTTAAAATAAAAGTTATCAGAAAAGGCACGAGAATTGTGATTATTGTTCCGCTGAAAACCGAAATTATTGCATAATTTTTGCCTACGCTCGACGTTATTATCGGCAAACAGGTATCCATTGATGTTGCTCCGGCGGCGGCTATGGGTGCTACTTTTCCAAAATATTTTGCGATAAGCGGAATAAATAAAAGTCCGATAATTTCGCGTGCAATGTTTGTGAGTAAAGCAATTGTGCCAAGTGTTTCGCCGCGAATTTCGGTAATATAAATACTCGAAAGGCTGTAATAGCCAAAGCCTGAACCTATTGCCAGCAAATCGGAAACAGGCATATCGTTTATAAATACCGAAAATAAAATTACGCCGACAAAAGTGCCGATAACGGTTGTAAACGGAACAAGCAATATTTTTACGTGTAATGTTTTTATCAATGCCAATGTTTTATTAAATTCTGCGCCGATGCAAATTCCTATCAACAACATTTGTAAATAAAGAACGTATAAGGTAAAATCGTTATCCAGAAACGTTTTTGGAATAATTTGCAATTGTGCGCACGCAATGCCCGCTACAAAAAACATGATGGCAATGATACTGTTTTTCATTAGTCGGATTTTATTTTTTTGAAAAATATTTTATACAAAAACCAAGCGCAAACAACGCTTCCGGCAACTGCTGCAATTGCAATTCCAATCGACAACAATCCAAGATTTGAAATGTTTTTCATTACCGTTTCGTTTTTACCAACAGATAATCCCAACGAAAAAAGCAACAAAAAAATAACAAAACCGCAAAGTTTTTCTGTTGTGCGAATAAATTTTATTTTCGATTTCAAAATATATCCAGCCGCACAACCAATAATCATAATACCTATTACTTCCAACATAACGATTAGCTGATTGATTATTAATTTAATTTTGTAAATTTGCAACAAAATTAAAATAATATAAACAATAAATTATAAATAAAATGAAAAAAATTATGATTACTGCCTTATTTGGCTTGACAATTGCAGCATGCAGCGGAGATAAATCCGAGTCGTGCGAAAATCCTTTTTTGTGTGAATACAGCACTCCGTTTGGTGTTCCGCCGTTTGATAAAATTAAACCGGAGCATTTTATTCCCGCTCTCGACGAAGGAATTAAACAACAAAACGCCGCTATTGATTCTATAATCGGCAACACGGCGATTCCCGATTTTGAAAATACTATCGTTGCTTTTGAATTTAGCAGCGAACTTTTCGACAGAGTTTATCTTACTTTCGAAAATTTAAGGTCATGCGATGCTACCAATGCGATTGACTCAATTTCCGAAGATATTATTAAAAAAGTGTCGCAACAAAATACTGATGTTGTGCTTAATGCCAATTTATTTAATAAAATAAAACAAGTTTATGATAAGAAAAACGAACTTGGTTTGAACACCGAACAGTTGATGTTGCTCGAAAAAACACACAGAAATTTTGTGCGCAACGGAGCAAATCTCAACGAAGAACAAAAAAAACGGATACGCGAAATAAATGAACGACTGTCGCTGCTTGAACTTGATTTTGAAACAAAAGTGCGCAACGAAACCAACGCTTTTCAGCTTGTTGTTGACAATATCGCAGATTGTGCAGGTCTGCCGCAATCGCTTATCGACGTTGCCGCCGAAACAGCAAATGCTCGCGGGCTTGACGGCAAATATGTTTTCACACTCGACCGCGCTTGTATTTTTCCGTTTCTGCAAACAGCAAAAAATCGCAATTTGCGCGAAAAAATATTTAAAGGATACATTTCACGATGCGATAATAACAATGCCGATGATGCCAAAAAAAATATAGCCGAACAGGTTTCTTTGCGAACAGAAAAAGCTCAGATTTTCGGTTATAAAAATTATGCCGAATATGTTCTCGAAGATAAAATGGCAAAAACGCCCGAAGCCGCAACAGAACTATTGTTGCAGATTTGGAAACCTGCGCTTGCACTTGCCAAAAAGGAGGCAGCAAACATACAAAGTATGATAAACGAAAGAGGCGAAAATATTAAACTCGAACCTTGGGATTGGAGTTATTATGCCGAAAAAATTCGTGTAGCAAAATACGATTTAAACGAAGAAATGTTGTTGCCGTATTTCAGTCTTGATAACGTTTTGCAAGGCGTTTTTGATGTTGCACTGAAACTTTACGGATTGCAATTTATAAAACGAACCGATATTCCCGTTTATCACGATGACGTTGTGGCTTATGAAGTGCAGGAATCAGACGGAAAATTTGTAGGAATTTTGTATCTCGATTTTTATGTTCGTCCCACAAAAGGCGTTGGCGCATGGATGACGGAATTTCGCACGCAACATCGTGCGTCTGTGAAAGATGAAGAAACTCTTGAAAATAAAATTGTTGATGTACGACCTGTTGTTTCACTCGTTTATAATTTTGCGCGACCAGCAGCCGATAGCCCGTCGTTGTTGAATCTCGACGAAGTTTCAACCGTTTTCCACGAATTTGGTCATGCCCTGAACGGTTTGCTTTCCGATTGCACATATCCAAGTGTTGCCGGCACAAATACGCCAACCGATTTTGTAGAATTGCCATCGCAAATAATGGAAAACTGGGCGTTTCTTCCCGAAGTTTTGAATATGTATGCACGGCATTACAAAACAGGCGAAACGATACCCCAAGATTTAATTCAAAAAATTACCGAAAGTAATAAATTCAATCAAGGATTTAATAATGTCGAACTTGTTGCTGCATCGTTGCTTGACATGGCTTATCACACCCGCACCGATATTATACAAATCGAAGATATTGATAAATTTGAAAGCGATGAAATGAAAAAAATAGGATTGATTTCCGAAATAGTTCCGCGCTATCGCAGCACATATTTTAAACATATTTTTACAGGAGGATATACCGCCGGATATTACAGTTATCGCTGGTCGGCAGTGCTTGATGCCGATGCTTTTGAGGCATTTAAAGAAAACGGATATTTTGA